>CAZESF010000007.1:0-19150 GCA_964515205.1 uncultured Planctomycetia bacterium | reverse complement strand
AAATTACAGGATTTAATTATACCATATAATGGCAAAAATACTACCGAAAGCATAACTCCTCCTAATGCACCTCCTAACAAATCACAAGCATAAAGAAAACTTGTCCCTTTTTCTATCTGAGATGATTTGGATAAATAAAGAGAGTTAGCCAAGGGGAAATATATTCCGGTAAGTATTCCTCCTAAAAGAGGAATTAAATAAAAAATAGAAGAATAAAAATAAGATTTAAAAGAAAGCCATCTAAAAAGAGGGGGAAGAATAAAAAAGAGAAGGCCCACAATTGTCAATATAAAACTTGCATATTCTTTATATTTTTTCTTTAAAAAGGAAGAGTAAAAATAGGAACCTATCACAATTCCTAACATGAAAAAAGCATTGATAAGACCTATTTTATGATAAACATATCCATAGATAATCTGAAACCCCAAGATAGAAAAAATCACACAGGTTATTGCAGAAAAACCAGAAATAAAAACAGTTAAAGGCAAAATGATTTTTTTTCGGAAAGAGGAAAGAAAAAGAATAAAAGAAAAAATTACCAAATAAATATGTATTTTAAAGCGAGATAGAAAAGCAAGGATTTGATTTAAAAAAGATTTAAAGTAAGAAGTGAAATAACTTATTCCATAAAAATAAGCTACGGGCTCAAAATCTTTATTCTCTTTTGTTCTATGAGTTTTCAACACAGAGGTCACATAATTTATATGCCAAGGAATTAATTTCATATAAAAATAATACTGATTGATATAAAAAGAAGGAAGATTTCTTTTTAAAAATCTTTCTGCTAATTCATCAGGATTCTGGGTAAGATAGTCTGAATCAGAGGCAATAAATCTTAAATTTTCTCCAGGTATAAGAATAATTTTTGAAAATACTTTTTCTAAAGTATGATAAACACAGGCGTTCCAATCACGCAATTCTTGGGAAAGATAACTTTCTTTTGAAGGAATGGTTAATGTTAATATTCCATCTCGATTAAGAAAAGATTTTAATTTTTTAAAAAATTCTACTGTATAAAAGCGATTAAGATAAAGATTTAGGGGAGGAGCGGTGTTTAAAAAGATAATATCAAATTTTTTACCTCGATAATTAGTTAAAAAAACTCTTGCTTCTTGATGAATAATCTTTACTTTTTTGGAAGTTAAAGCTTCTCTATCCTCTTGAGGCAGATATTTTTTAACTGTTTCTATTATTTTAGGATCTAATTCTAAATAATAAACACTTTCTACCTCTTTATGTTTCAAAATCTCTGATAAAAAATCAGCTACTCCTTCTCCAATAATTAAAATATTTCGTGGCAGTTTTGTCTCAAGAAATGCTAAAGAAACTATAGCTTCTTTTTCTCTTTTAAGGGGAAAACTGAAATTTAAAACGCCGTTTCCAAAAAGACTGTAGAGAGATTTCTGTTTAACTAAAACTAAATCAGCATAAAAAGAAGAGGTTTTTTTTACAACTTCAAATCCCCTCCATTCTTTTTTTGTTAAGAAAGTATCAATTTTTTTTAAAAAAATACCTAAAAGAAATAGAAAGATTAAAAAATAGCCAATTTTTTTTCTGTTTTTCTTAAAGAAGATAAAAAAGAAAAGGATAAAAACTAAATTGATAAAATATATGTTTTCTAAAGGAGAAAATAAATAAACACAGAGAAAAGAAAAAAGAATTCCTCCCAGCATATCTCCTAATGCATCCTGTGCATAAACTTGAGCTATGGCTTTTTTTTTCCTGTATTGAGAACATATTTTTACAGTAAAAGAGAAAAGAAATCCGTTAAGAAAAGAAAAAGGAGCAATGGTTAAGAAAGTAGCAATAAATACAAAAGATAAATCAGGAATTTGCCCTGGATAAATACCAAAAATTATCTTTAAGCTTTTTATAAAAAGAAATTCTAAAAAACTTAAAAAAGAAAAAAGAACAATTAAAAAACCAAAAAAGAGAAGGTCATTTTTAATTTTATGTGAGATTTTAGAAAAAACAAAGCTTCCTATTCCTCCAAAAAAAAGCCAGCTGGAGAAAAATATTCCTGTAGTTAACTCATTTCCATAAAATACACAGATAAGACGCCGAATAAATATGCTTTGGGAGAATATAGAAAATAATCCAATAAAAACAACTGCCCAGCCAAAATTCATCTCTATTTAGATGAAAAAATATAAGTAACTAATTTAAGATGGATTTTTTGAAGAGGAATGATCTTTTTTTCTCTTTTAATCTCTATAGTCTCCAAAGAAATAATATGTTTAATTTTTGCTAATTTTTTCAAAAAAACAACAAATGTGGGAAATTCTGCCTCTATGGTTACATAAATAAATAAAGGTTTTATCTTTTCATCATAAAGAAAAATTGAAGTAGGCTCTGAAAAATCAGTTGTTTCTTCTTTTTTTGAAGAGAATTCTATCTTTCTAATTCCCAATTGAGTAGCAATTTTTGTAATTTCTTCTATTAAATTAATTGTAGTCTGTGTATCTTGAGGAATTCTTTCTTCTATTGCTTTTAATTTCAAAATCTGTTCTTTTTTGCTTTGCTCTATTTTTTCTACTTCTTTTTCCATTTCTTCTGCTTCTCTCAGTTTTTCTATATTCTCTTTAACTTTTTTTTTCAAAGAAAGATTCTTTTTATATTCACTCAAAAAGGAGAAAAAAAAGAAAAGAAAAAAGATTACTGTAAGAGATAATATTAATTTAAACCTTTTCATTCAACAATTTCTGCCTCTAAACTAAATTTACGAAATTTCACCTCAGTCAAAACTATTTTTTTCTTTTCGATTATAGGAGAAACTTTCTCTAAAGGAGGTAATTTTAGATAGATATTTTTAAAATAACCACTTTCCTCCATATGTTTTTTGAATTCTCTGAATATTCTTATTGAAGTTCTATAATCAGAAAAGGTTGCTCCTTCTATTTTTATAATATATTTACTTTTTTGTTTTTCATAAACAGGTTTAGAAGGAGGAGGGAAGTCTTGAGAAATATCCTGTGGATTTTGTGGTAAATTATTATCCACCTGGGGGAAAGTCTCTTGAAAATTTGAAGTTTGTGCTTCTACTCTCTCTATCTTTAAAGATAATAGAAATATTTCTCGGGGGACTAAATCAGGCAAAATTTCTAAAAAAGGAACAAAATCTTTCCTTTCTTTTAAAAGATAATCAACTACCTTACTTTTTCTTTCTATAAGCGATTCTCTTCTTTTAAAATTTTCCAAAGCAGTTAATAAAGAAGGTATATTTTTTAGTTTTTTTTCTATTTTTCCTAATTTATTTCTCAAAGCAATATTTTCTACAGATAGTTTCACCCATCCTAAAAATGAAAACACCAAAAGTATAGCTCCTATCACTACCGTTTCTATCTGCCATATAAGTTTATACTCTCTTTTCTTTAAACCGACAGGCAGAAAATTAATTGTAGTTTCTTCTTTTTTTGCTAAGAGAATACTCAAAGCTATAGAAATAGATGGAGCAAAAGTTGGAATTTCTTTCTCAAAATCACTTCTGATTTCTATATTCTCTTTAACTAAAGAGTCAAGAGGTATAATCTCGCCACCAATTTGAGTATCTAAAAAATCTACTAATCCTTTTACTTGAGAAGCTCCTCCCAAAAATATAAGCCCTTCTACATTTCTTTTCTCTTGTCGTTTATAATAAACAAAAGTTCGACGAATTTCCTGAACAACTCTCTCTATCTCTGTCTGCCAGAGCATTCTCAACTCCAAAACATTTACTTCCTCTCCAGATTCTCCTTGAGAAGCTTCGTATTTCTGACGCATAATCTCCTCAGCAATTTTTACTCTATCGGAAAGGTCTATATCAACTTGAGGAATACCTTTTTCTCTCATCAATACTTCTGCCTCCTCAAATTTTAATCCTAAATTTTCAGAAAAATGGGAAATTACATCTTTAAGTCCGAACTTTATATTGCGATAGAAACTTAATTTACCCTCTTGGAAAATGCTAATATTCACAGAGGTAAATCCCATATCTATTAAAGCAATATCTTTGCTTATAAATGGCGAATTGGAAGAAAACAGATTACTGAAAGTAAAACAAAGAGGGCTAATAAATACGGGTAAAGCCTCAGGAAATACATCAAAAATTCGCATAATCTCATCAATAAAATTCCGTTCTGTTCTTACTACCAAAATTTTATAACGAATATTTTTCTTTATTACTTCTTCCTTTAAAATTGCATACTCAAAAATTGTATCTGCTCCGGGAGGAGGAATAATTTTTCTTCTTGCTTCATTTATCACCGCTATATTAAGTTCACGTCTTCTCATCCTAGGCAAATCTAAGGTAAGAACAGAAATTGGAGAAAAACAAGTATTTATTCCTACATAAGCTTGCTCCCACTTTTGAGGAGATAAGAAAGAGGTAAGTTGATTTATAAATTCTTTATAATCAAGAGAAAAATTTGAGGTATAAGGAGTTTTGAAAGAAAAAGATTTAACAAGTATATTTTTTGCCCTTTTTCTTTCTATGAGAACAACTTTTGTGGTATAACTTCCAACATCAATTCCAACTAAATTAGCCATTATTTGGCAAAAATCTGAACCATTCTAAAAAGTGGCAGAAAAATAGAGATAGCAATTATTCCCACAATTGCTCCCATAAAAACAATTAATACTGGTTCAATAAAAGTAAAAAGCTTCTTAACTCCTCTTGTTACCTCTTCATCATAAAACTGAGCAACTTTTTCCAATACCTGAGATAGATTCCCTGATTGTTCACCAATACTAACCATCCTTATCATCATTGCAGGAAATTCTTTTGTCTCTTCTAAAGAAACAGCGATCTTTTTCCCCAGATTGACAGAGTTTTTCACTTTCCCTACCGCTTCCTCAATTTTAGCATTCCCGCATGCTTCCTGAGTAATCTCTAAACAGGTAAGAATATTTACTCCTGCTCTGAATCCTAAAGCAAATATATGAGCGAATCTGGATAATGTTAATTTGCGGACAAATTCACCAATAATAGGAATTTTTAACTTTATACTATCTATTCTATATCTTCCTTTGGGAGTATTATAATAAATTTTGCATCCTACAAAGGATAATAAAGGCACACCTATAAATATATACCAAAATTTATGCACAAAATTACTCACCCCTAAAACAATTTGTGTAGGAAGAGGAAGTGCAACTTGAGCTTGATCAAAAACAACTTTAAAAGAAGGGATAACTTTCACTACTAATAAAGTAACTACTCCTACCATTACAAAAAATAAAATGGTAGGATAAGCAGAAGCTTCTTTTATCTTCATCCTTAAATTCATCTGCCATTCTATAAAACGTGCTAAATCTTTTAATACTTGGGGTAGTCTACCCGTAGCTTCCCCTGCTCCAATTAAAGCTTGATAAATATAAGAAAAACTTTGAGGATGATACGAAAGAGCTTCACGAAGAGAACTTCCTGCCTCTATTCTTCTACGTATCTCATTAATTATTCTTTTTACTCTCTCATCTTTTGATGATTGAGCTAAATTTCGCAAACCTTCAAGAAGAGGCAGGCCTGCGTCAATAAGTGTAGAAAGCTCCAGGGTAAAAGTAAGTAACTCTTTTTGAGTGAGCCTACTTATTCTTCTCTTAGGTAAATTTTCAAACCTTCCCGGAAATGCTTTAAATCCTGTCAAAAAATATCCTAAATTAGCTACCTTATCTGCTAATTCTTTCTCATTTTCGGCAACTAATACCCCTCTAATTAACTTTCCATTATTATCTCTTGCTGTATAAAAGTATCTCTTCATCTCAAAATTATTTTATAATACTATTCTTCAAATTACAACCTGAACTTGAATCTTAACTTAGAATGTGTTATATTAAAAATGGGGTTTTATATAAAGTATTATTTTTTATTTTAAAGGAGGTGGGGGGTATGTTTAAAAAATGTTTTACTTTAATTGAACTTATGGTTGTCATTGCAGTAATTGGTATTTTAGTGGCACTTTTACTTCCTCAGGTGGGAAAACTTATCGATAAAGCAAGAATCTCAAGAGTTGAGGCAGCACTTAAAACGCTAAAGACAGCAACAATAAAGTTTTATGGAGATTGTGGTGGATATCCTCGTGATGTTGGTGCAGGCAGAGATCCTGGATTCATGTATCGACCTCGCTATGTCTCAGCAAATGATTGGGAAGGTCCTTATTTAGATCGCTGGCCATCAACTGTTCCTATTGCTGGTGGTGGATATTATGACTACAACTATTGGGGATATGCACCATTTAACTTTGATGGAACTTGGGGTAATGAAGTCTTCTATCGTCTCCATTTCAATCGAGGCAGTGCAGCAACAAGAAATATTCTTCGCAAAATAGACAGTGACTTAGATGATGGAAACCGCAGGAGTGGTGCTATTCGTCATGATGATTGGAATGATTTATATATGTATGTAGGAGAAGGGCCAAGCGCTTAAATCACCTTTGAGAAGGAAAAAATTGCTTTTTAAAATTACCCCTCCCTTTCCAAAAAGGGAGGGTTTTACTTTAACAGAATTAATAATTGTTGTCGTAATCGTTACTCTTATAGCTGGTTATCTAATTTCAGGTCTTAATTTTATCTCTCCTAAGGAATTGAACAAAGAAAAGGAAAAATTAGTTGGAGATTTACTTTGGATAAGAGAATTAGCCAATTGTGGAATTAATAATTATATTATAAATTTTGATACGGTTAATAATCGTTATTCTCTTTATAAAAATTCAACTAATCCTAATAATTTAATTGCACCTCCTTATTCTTTAAAAGTAAATTTAGCTTCAGCACCCTCACAGATTACTTTTGGTATTCATGGAAAACCTCAAGGGATAAATACCACCCAGATTATTCAATTAAGAAAAGGAAATCACACAGAGACAATTACTATTTATCCTAATACTGGAGCAATTGAATGGTAAAAAAAAGTTTTTCTCTAATTGAAGTAGTTATTTCTTTGGCAATTTTAGGAGTAATTCTTTCAGGAATGCTTTATATATTTGGTCATGGACTTAACTGGAGCAGAAAGATGAAAGAAGAAAAAGATATATTACTTTTAACTAAGGAAACATTAGAATTTTACAGTCTGTGGCAAAACTTAGTTAATTTAACAGGTAGCGATCCACCTACAAATGGCACTTATTCTTTAAGCTCGGTAACTGTTGGTAATACAAATTATCAGAGAACTCTTATTATAAATAATGGACCTTCTTCAGGAATAAAAAGAGTTACAGTTACAATAACCGGGCCCACAGAAACAAAAAGTACAATTACTTATGTTTCAAGAATACAATGAGGAAAAAAGGATTCTCTCTTATTGAGGTATTGACAAGTTTATTTATCATTGGAATTATTATTGTAAATGTAGCTGCTATATTTTTCATTGTACAAAATTCTTGGATTGCACAGAAAGATAGAATAAGAGCCATAAGAGATGCTTATTGGGCTCTCAATTTTTTAACTTATGAATTAAGACAAGCTACCAATCTTCAAATTAATCCTAATAGTTTAAGATTCCGCCTAGATACTGATGGAGATGGCTCAGCAAATATTCGTATACGCTATCGCTGGAATAATAATCAACTGCGACGGCGTCAGAGAAGCATAGGAGGAGGTGGAGGCTGGAGTAGATGGGAAGTGTTAATCAACGATCTTTCATCTTTTACTATTCAAAACCCAAGTGGAAATTTTTATCGTATTCAGGCAAGTATAAGAAAAAGAAGAAAAACTTTTAATTTTAGAACAGGGGTTTGGCTAAGAAACCAATGAAAAAGACACAAATCATATTAATTACTTTATTCTTCCTTTTTATTATAAGTGTATTTATGTTTATCCTCTACAACATGTGGGAATCAGAAGAAAAAACATTAGTTTTAAAAAAAGCTATAGAAGATGCTTATTGGGCAGCTTTTGCTGGATTAGAAGAAGGAAAAATTCAAGCATTGAGTGGGAGTACTGGAGCAGGAAGTGGTTTTCTTTCTTCTAATTTAAGATATTCCTTTATTATATCAACAATACCTGGATTTCCTGACCGAAGACGAATCTCTGCAACGGGAGCCTATTTTGATAATGCAGGAAATTTAATTGCCCAGAAAAGATTGCGTGTGGATATTCAGGGAGTAAATGATGGAATTCCTGACAATGAAAGTACAGTTGCGGGAAGTTTCTATCAAATTAATTAAACCTGTAAAGTAACCCTTAAAACTTCCTGAGGTGTGGTTATTCCTTTAAGTAATTTTTCTATTGCGGCTTCTCTCAACGTTTCCATTCCATTTTTACGCGCATATTCACGAATTTTCTCTGCAGAAGGTTTCTCTAAAAGAAGAGTACGCATACCCTCATCAACCTTTAAAAGTTCAAAAATCCCTGTTCTTCCTTTATAGCCTGTGTGATTGCAAATCTTACAACCTCGCCCTTGAGCAAATTTAGTATTCTCATTAACCTTTCCTTCTAAATCTAACATGGCAAGAATATCCTGAGAAGGAGTATAGTATTCTTTACATCTTTCACATACCTTTCTTACCAATCTCTGTGCTACTACACCCAATAAAGATCCTGAAACTAAAAATGACTCTACTCCCATCTCAATTAAGCGAACAAAAGCAGAGGAAGCATCATTAGTATGTAATGTAGAGAAGACTAAATGTCCAGTTAAAGCTGCCTGAACAGCAATTTCAGCGGTTTCTAAATCACGAATCTCACCAACCATAATTACATCAGGATCTTGTCTTAAAAAGGAACGTAAAGCCGAGGCAAAAGTTAATCCTGCTTTAGGATTTACTTGCACTTGACGAATACGAGGAAAATGATACTCTACCGGATCCTCAACCGTCATAATATTTAAATCTTCACGATTAATTTTCTGCAAAGCTGCATAAAGAGTTGTTGTTTTTCCGCTTCCTGTAGGGCCAGTAACTAAAATTATCCCATAAGGACGGTTAATTAATTCTTCAAAAGTTTTTAAATCTTGCAACGAAAATCCTAAACTATTAAGTTCCATTCTCATACTACTACGATCCAAAATCCTTAAAACTACATTTTCTCCATGAACTGTAGGGCAGGTAGAAACACGAAAATCAATATCTTTACCTCCCACTTTCATTAAAATTCTTCCATCTTGAGGAAGTCGTTTCTCAGCAATATCTAACCCTGCCATTATCTTTATTCGAGAAATAACTGCTGGCTGTAATTGCTTAGGCAGGAAAGTATGTCGATGAAGAACCCCATCAATGCGATACCGCACTCCTAAAAATTTTTCTTCCGGTTCAATGTGAATATCTGAGGCATTTGCCTGCACCGCTTCAGTAATGAGAATATTGACTAATCGTACAATAGGAGCCTCCTCTCCTAATTTTTCTCCTTTAGCTAACTTCTTTTTATCAATAGAGGAAATTATTTCTTGAATAGTATTTGCTCCACCGTAGTATTGTTCCTGCGCTTTACGAATAGATATTTCATCTGCTAAAACAGGTTCGATTGCACATCCTGTAATGCGAGTAAGTTCATCTATAATGAAGACATTATGAGGATTAGTCATTGCTACCGTTAAAGTATTGCCTATTTTAAAAACAGGAATTACTTTATATTTGACAGCGATATCTTCAGGAATTAATTTAATTACCTCCGAATCAATTATATAAGTAGATAAATCAAAAGTGCTTACTCCTGTCTCCATAGCTAATATTCGATTAATTTCTTGTGCAGATATCCATCCTTTTTTTACTAAAATATCCTCTAATTTTTCTTGAGTAACTTTCTGTTCTTCTAAAGCTTCTGTTAACTGTTGAGAAGTGATAAAACCTTCCTTAACTAATATCTCCCCTAATTCTTTTTCTTCCATTCTCCCCCCTTTATTTAGAAATTCTCCTCTCTAACTCTTGCATTCTTGCCTGTAAATCCTCAACTGCTTCATCTAATGAATTTAAAAGAGAAAGTAATTTCTCTCTCCTTTTTTGAATTTTTTCTCTTTCTTTCATATACCATTTTCCTATTCCTTCTTTTTCCTCCTTCTCCATCTTTTTGGCAACTTGAGGAGTAACAATAGTGGGAGAAACAAAAATTAAAAGTTCTGTTTTATCTTTTGTCTTTTTCTTGCTTTTAAATAACCATCCCAATCCCGGAATATCCCCCAGGAGAGGAACTTTCGTCTCCCCTTCGGTATTTTTCTCTTTTATTAAACCTCCAATTATAAGAGTCTGACCATTACCAATAACCACCTTAGTATCAGCAGAACGTGTATCAATTATAGGCACAGTATAGGGAATTTGGGTGCTTCCCTGAACTACAGTAAGTTTATAATCTCCTACATGTTCACTTACCTCTGGTTTGAGTTCCATTGTTATTCTTCCATCCTCAGTTATTGTGGGAGTAACTTTAAGAATAATACCTACTTCTTCAAAATTTATATTCCAAGTTACAGTAATTCCCTCCTCAGACATCTCCACTTCCGGCTCAGCCCAGGGAAGCTTCTCAACTATTTTAATTTCTGCAGAACGATTATTTACTGTTGTAACTCGAGGAGCAGAAAGAATATTTGTTTTTAAAGAATTAGCCAAAGCTTTTAAAACTATATTAATATTCTCATCAAAAACAGTAACCGTGAAAGGTTCTTCCATATCTTCTGATTGAGTACTTCCGGGAGGATAATATGTTGATTTATAAGGTATCATCTGCTCTAAAGGACCACCTTCAGAAGATCCGATACGGAATTGTCCCATCTCTAACCCATGTTTTTCAGCAAATAACTGCCAGTTTATCCCCAAGGAATGCTCTCCCTGAAGTTTTACCTCTACTACCCTTGCCTCAATCACCACCTGACGAGGAGAAACATCAATCATTTTCAAATACTCCTCAATTCTTTTTAAATTTTCTGGATAATCAATAACTAAAATAGAATTGGGTTCATTACCATATAAAACCTTTCCTTCACTGGATAATAAAGAGGTAATATCAGAAACATCCTGAGAAAAGGAGAAATAATTCAGCAATAATAAAAACAATAATGGCAAAAATATCTTTTTACTCTGTTTCATTACTGCTACTTTCTGTATTGCTTTCCGCGGTCTCTTCGCTCTCTTCTGTTTCTTCTTCTGATTCTTTCAGTTTTCCTACTATTTCTTTTGCGCTTATATATTTAAGTTTGAAGATTCTACTACTCATTCCTTTATCTACCATCTCAATATAGGTTTTTATCTTTTCTATATTTTCAGGATAATCAATCACCATAATAGAGTTAGGCTGCTTACCTAAAAGAACTTTTCCTTCTCCAGATAAAAGATCATAAATAGTAGCCACACGAGATTTAGCTGTTTCTTCTCCTGATGAAATATCTTGTGTCTGTATTTCATTTTCTGAAGTTTCAAGAAGAGATTTTGCCTCAACATGATGAAGATAGAAAATTTTGGTAACTAAATTTGGCTTTATAAAAATCACCTTTCCTTTTTTCTCCAACTTCAATCCATACATATCTACAATTCTCTCTAAAGCCTCTTCTAAAGTAACCTCTGTGAAACTCGCAGTAATTTTTTCTTTAATTTTTTCATCTACAATAATATTAAGATAATAATTATGCGCTAAAACTCTGAAGAAATCAGCTAAATCAGCATTTTTTAACTCTATTGTAAAAAGATTGGGTTTTTCTTTTGAGCATTTTATCTTTAAAATAGATGTTTCTTGGACAGACTGTGTGTTTTGAGAAATTCTTTCTTCATTTTTTTGTAAAATTTTGCTTTCTGGTGAATTACTGCTTTCTTTCTGTTCTTGTGCCCAACAGAATAAACTAAACAACATAATTATCCCTAATAGAAATTTCTTTATAGAATCTCTTCTCATCTTTCTCTTAAAGGTAAAATATACTCCCCTTTCTCATCTTCTAAAATTACTGACTTAGGGTTAATCTCTATAACTTCTTTTTCCGCAATTACATCTCCTTTCTCTACTACATATCCATTGATAACCGCGAACGACCTTAAGGGAGAACAAAATATCGCTGTTAAATCTAAATAATCAATCACTTTCCGCATTTTTTTCTGGACTAATCCTTTTTCTTCCTCCCATCTAAGAAAAGGATTCTTTCTTAAAGAAACAATAAGTTTGCCTAACTCTTTTTTTTCTTTTATATCCACTTCTTTAGTCTCTTCATTCTCAAAAAATTTCTCATTAACATCATAAGATCTTTCTTCTTCTCTTTTAGAACAACCTTGTGTAAAAATGAAAGCCAGAATAACAAATAATAAAAACTTTTCTCCCTTCATACTCTTCCCAAAATCTTTTTTAGACGTCTAATATCCTCCAATGTATACTCTCTCCATCCATTAACTAAATTTCTTCGAGGTTTAGGGAAAATTCCCTTTTTCTCGTAACGCAAAAGGGTTTGTTTAGAAATTCCCAAGATTTTAGCTACTTCCTGAACACTAAAATACTTATTTCTCATCTCATCCTCTTCCTAAAATTTTCCTCATTCTCTCAATATCATGTTCGGTATACTCTCTCCATCCATTAACTAAATTCCTTCGAGGTTTAGGGAAAATTCCCTTTTTCTCGTAACGCAAAAGGGTCTGTTTAGAAATGCCTAATTTATAAGCTACTTCCTGAGCTGTAAAGTATTTCCTTCTCATATCTGAATACACTTTAATACACTTTACACTATTTGATCATACCTGTATATACTTGACTACACTTCCATTAAATTACCTTTTGAAAAAGAAAGCAAGTATTTTTTTTCTATTTTTTAAGCAAAATCCTATATGTGGGGTAAAGAAAAGGTGGCTACTACATATTGTTTTTATTAATTGTCTTTATTTATATAGAAATGAAAAGCGTCTGGATTCTTAAAATACCATTAAGAACCCTTATATCAAAATACCATAAGGTAGTAGGTAATTCTAAGTCTAATTCTACATTATTATTCTTTAAAACCCAGAATAATCTTTTATTGGTAATTACTTTATTAATACAAAAACTAAAATTGAGCAAGTTGCCTAAGGTAATTTTCATAATTTTTCTTTATTTCTTTCAATGAATCGCTACCAAATTTTTCTAAAAAAGACTCAACCAAAGCTAAAGCTAACATACTTTCAGCAATTACTCCACAGGCTACTACCGCACAGATATCAGAACGGATAACTGAAGCTTTATCTTTCTTTTTGGTTAATATATTCACTGAGTCTAAAGGATTACCCAGGGTAGAGATTGGTTTCATTGCTATTCTTACAACTATTGGTGCGCCGATAGAGACTCCTGCTTCAATCCCTCCACAGTTGTTGGTCTTGCGATAAAAACCTTTCTTTTTAGAATAAAAAATTGCATCATGAACACAAGATCCTCTTTTTTTAGCATATTCAAACCCCAAACCAATCTCTACTGCTTTAACCGCTGGAATACTCATCAAATAATAAGCAATTTTTGCATCTAATCTTTTATCAAAATGCATGAAACTACCTAAACCTGGAAGAACCCCTTCAGCCCAAATCTCAATTATTCCTCCTAAGGTATCTTTTCTCCTTTCTGCTTCCTCTATCTTTTCAATCATCAATCTCTCTTTTTCTTTATCTATACAGTTAAGCAAAGACTTTTTGGTTTTTTTTACAATCTCCTCCACCCCTTTAGGTTTTTTAGAAGAAACAATTTTTCCAACACCCACTGTGAAGCTGGCTATTTCTATATCAAATTCTTTAAGAAATTGTTTACAAATACTTCCTATACATACCCGAGCTGCTGTCTCTCTTGCTGAGGCTCTTTCTAAAATATTCTGGATATCTTTTTCCTCAAACTTTAGGCATCCTGCTAAATCTGCATGTCCTGGACGAGGAACAAGAACAGGTTTTAAATTATCATCTCTTTCAGGATATATCTTTTGATCTTTGTTTTTTACAAGAATACAAATAGGACTTCCGAGAGTTATTCTATTTCTTACTCCAGAAATTATCTCTGCTTTATCCTCCTCAATCTGCATGCGCTTTCCTCTTCCAAAACCCATCTGTCTTCTTCTTAACTCCTGATTAATAAAATCAATATCAATCTTTACCCCCTTAGGAAAACCTTCCAAAATAGCAACGATCGCTTTTCCGTGTGATTCTCCGGCAGTTAAAATCCTCATTTTAAAATTACCAGCTTCAGAATCTTATCTCCCCATAAAAAAGAAATAAATGCCGCCAAAGAAAGATAAGGAAGGTAGGGAATTATGTGTGAGCGTTTCAGTATTAAAGCAAAAAGGGCATAAAAAAGAGCAATAAAGGGAGCAATAAAAAATGTCAAAACTACAAATTTAACTCCTAAAAATGTTCCTATCATCCCCATAAAATCAACATCTCCCAAGCCCAAGGATTCCTTCTCCCCTTCAATAGATTCTTTGCCTCGTAAATTAAGATAAAATTCTAAAAAGATATCTCCAAAAAGCTTAAAAAGATAAGTAAAACCCAAACCAAAAATTAGTCCTTTAAAAGAAATAAACAAAGGAAGATTTTGACCAAAAAAGAGTTTTTGTTTTAAAAGAGTTAAAGTATCAACTAAAGCAAATATCAAACCCACAAGAATCCCTAAAAAGCAAAGATAAACTGGCAAAGCATGAAATTCTATATCAATAAAAGAAACAACAACAAGTAGAGAGAAGAAAAAAAGAAATTTAAAAAATATCAATCCTAATCCGTAACGAGAATAAAGAAATAATACTAAAAAAGCAGTGATAAACTCCACTACAAGATAACGAAAAGAAATCTTTTCCTGACAATACCGACAGTGTCCACCAAGAATGATAAAACTTAAAATAGGAATATTATCATACCACTTTATAGATTTCCTGCAGTGTGGACAGAAAGAGGCAGGTTTTATAATAGATAAATTCCGAGGAATTCTGTAAATACATACATTCAAAAAACTTCCTATACAGGCTCCAAAGATAAAAGAAAAAACTTTAGCCAGCATTTTTCAACTCTTTTATTAATTTTTTATACAAAATATCAGCCTCTGGATAAAAATCTTTCCCAAACCAAATTTTTTCTGCCTCAAGTGCCTGATAAATCAACATCCAAAGTCCATTAATAGTAAATAATTTCTTTTTTTTTGCCTCTTTTAAAAAAGAAGGGAAAGGTGGATTATAAATGAGGTCATATACGACTAAATCAGAAAATGCTTCCTCCAGTGTAATGGGAGGGGAATCTTTTTCTTTTAATCCCACACCTGTGGCATTAATAAGAATTTGATAATTTTTTAAATCTATCTTCTTTTTATCTTTAAAAACATTTATCTTTAACTCAAGAAAGAACTTTTTTAATCTCTTTGCCAATTTAACGGCTTTGTTAAAGATAATATCATAAAAATCTATTCTTTTTACTTTTTCTTTTGCCAGATATACACTTATTGATTTAGCCGCTCCTCCTGCTCCTAAAATGAGAATATTTTTATCTTTTACTTTTAAATTAAATCTCCTAAGAGAAAGAAGAAATCCCTTTCCATCAGTATTATAACCGAATAATTTACCTTTATAATTTTTTACCGTATTTACCGCACCAATAATTTTTGCCTCTTTATCTATCTTATCTAAATAAGGAATAATTTTCTCTTTATAAGGAATAGTAACATTAAATCCTTTAAATCCTACCGAAAGAAGCCCTTTTACTGCTTCTTTTAAATTTTTTGTGGGAAAACACCCATATACAGCATTGATATTATATTTTTTAAAAAGATAGTTATGAATTAAAGGAGATAAAGAGTGTCCTAAAGGATAGCCAATTAACCCTAAAAATTGTGTGGTAGAATTTATCTTCATTAACTTATTTTATTCAAAGCATCTAAATACGCTTTTGCTGAAGCCTCCAAAATATCAGTACTTGTTCCTACTCCTGAGTATATTTTATCTTTAACTTTTATCTCTAAACGTGCCAGTCCCTGAGCATCTTTTCCTCGTGTAATTGCCTCCAGTTTATAATTGAGAAGTTTTGTCCTTATTTTGGTAATTTTATCAATCGCTTTAAAACAGGCATCCACCGGACCATCACCACCTGATGTAGCCTCCATTGTTTTCTTTTTATAATTTAACTTTACTGTAGCCTCAGGAGGGGCCTGGGTGCCGGTGACAACCTTCACTGAGACTAACTCCCACCTTTTTTCTCTTTTGCGAAATTCTTCTTCTACCAAAGCTATCAAATCTTCATCAAAAATTTCCTTCTTTTTATCAGCTAATTTCTTAAACTTTTCAAAAATCTCATCAATTTTTTTCTTATTTAATTTAAAACCCAGTTCTTTCAACCTTTTTCTTAAAGCATGACGTCCCGAGTGTTTGCCCAAAACTAATTGTGTTTTTTCTATTCCCACCTCAGATGGATTAATTATCTCATAAGTAATTCTTTTCTTTAAAATTGCATCCTGATGAATCCCTGATTCATGACGAAAAGCATTACTTCCTACAATTGCTTTATTGGGAGGAACTACAAATCCGGTCAAAGTACTTACCAAGCGTGATGCACGCATAATTTCTTTTGTATTTACCTGAGTATATAAATTCTTAAATACATCCTTGCGTGTTTTTATCGCCATAACTACCTCTTCCAAAGAGGCATTTCCAGCTCTCTCACCTATCCCATTTATTGTGCAATGAACTTGCCGAGCACCTGCCAAAACTGCAGATAAAGAATTAGCCACCGCCATTCCCAAATCATCATGACAGTGAATAGAAATGACTGCTTTATTGATATTAGGGACATTATTCAAAATATCTTTGATTAAAAAAAATACTTCTTGAGGATAGCTATATCCAACAGTATCAGGAATATTTATTGTGCTTGCTCCTTCCTTTATCACTGCTTCAATAACCCGATATAGAAACTCTTTATCCGTGCGTGTAGCATCTTCAGGAGAAAATTCTATATCTTCAAAAAATTTTCGTGATAAACGTGTAGCTTGACAGGCTAAATCTAAAATCTCTTTTTCTGCTTTTTTAAATTTATATTTAAGATGAATTTTTGAAGTAGCCAAAAATATGTGAATGCGTCTTTTTTTTGCCGGTTTTAAAGCCTCAAATGCCGCCTCAATATCTTTTTTTATGCATCTGGCTAATCCACAGATTATACTTTTTTTAATATTTTTTGCCACCAAATTTACTCCTTTAAAATCATCAGGGGAAGAGATAGGAAAACCTGCCTCAATTATATCCACACCTAATTTTTCCAATTGATACGCAACCTCAAGTTTCTGCTGGGAAGTTAAAGATGCACCTGGGGCTTGTTCTCCGTCTCTTAATGTAGTATCAAAAATAATTACTTTTTCCTTCTTCTCCATCTTTCTCTTCTTAACAACTCCTCTAAATCAGCCAAATCCTGTGGACGAGCTACTTTCTTTTTTATTTTTATCAATTCCTTTAAACCAATAAAGTAAACTTTTTCCTTACCATAAAATTCTTCAATTCTATTCTTCCATACTGTAGAAAAAGAAACCCCCTCCACAGAAGTTAAAATATCTATTCTTACTGGCTCATAACCCAACTGAATAACTCTATTTTTTTTGATAAAATCTTCTTCTGTTAAATCTTGACTTTTTATCCCAAACTCTCTTATTGCTGAGATAATCCTTTTAGCATTCTCTTTTGTAGGTTCAATAAGAATATCAATATCTTTTGTATAACGAGGATAACCCCAAACTGCTACCGCATAAGCTCCAATAATACAGTATTTAACCTGATATTTGTTTAACAATCCTAAAAACTCTTCGTAATCTTTTTCTACCCGCATTTATTCCTTTAATTTTAAAATAATTTTCTCTACATATCTGAACATCGGAAAGTCTTTCTCTTCTTGTTTTTGACATATAATAATTATCCTGCCACTCTTGAGCTTCCTTAAATGATTCTGCTTTATTAATTATTATTTTATCCATGGCATCATTTTCCTCAAAGTCTTACCAACTTTTTCAATTAAGTGTTTAGCTTCTTTTTTTCTCAATGCTTTAAAAACGGGTCGACCTGCTTTATTTTCTAAAATCCACTCACGAGCAAATTCTCCTGATTGAATCTCCTCTAAAATTTTTCTCATCTCTTTTTTAGCCTCCTCAGTAATTATTCTTTTACCTCTTGTTAAATCTCCGTATTCGGCAGTATCGGAGATAACCTCACGCATTCCAGCAATTCCCCGAGAATATATAAGATCAGTAATTAATTTTAACTCATGGCAACATTCAAAATAAGCAATTTCTGGCTGATACCCTGCCTCAACCAGAGTCTCAAAACTTTTCTGTATAAGTTTTACAACTCCTCCACATAAAACTACCTGCTCTCCAAATAAATCTGTCTCTGTCTCCTCAGCAAATGTTGTTTCAATTACTCCGGCACGTAATGCTCCCAAACCCTTTGCATATTCTAAAGCAATTTTTTTTGCCTTACCGGTAGCATCCTGATATACAGCAACTAAGGCAGGAACTCCTTTCTTTTCTTGAAACATCTCTCTTACTAAAGTCCCGGGACCTTTGGGAGCAACCATATAGACATCTACAAATGGAGGGGGAACAATCTGATGAAAATGAATATTAAATCCATGTGAGAATCCTAAAGCTTTTCCTTCCTCCAAATTTGGCTCAATCTCTTCTTTGTATACCTGAGGCTGGACATTATCCTGAGTTAAAAGATGAATGATATCCGCCTCTTTTGAAGCCTCATAAGCAGATAAAGGCTTAAATCCATCTTTTTTTGCCTGCTGGTAATTAGGAGTATTTTTTAGTTCGGCAACAATCACCTTTATCTTTGAATCTTTTAAATTTAAGGCATGAGCTCGTCCCTGTGCTCCATAACCAACTATCGCTACTGTTTTCTTTTTTAAAATACTCCAATTTACATCTTTATCGTAATATACCTTCGCCATCTTCCCTCCTTATTTACCCATCGCAATTTTTCCTGTACGCACCAACTCCTTTATTCCTACCTTCTTTAACTCTTTTAAAATCTCTTCCAAATTATTATGCTCTGCGCAAATCTCCAAAATATAATATTCTTCTTTTTCTTCCAAAATCTTCACATAATCAAGCTTAGAAATTTTATCCAATATCCTTTTTCTCTCCTCTTTTCTAATCACCTTAACAAGAACTAATTCTCTATCAATATATTCTCTTCGGGTTAAATCAATAACTGTAATTACATCAATAAGTTTACGTAATTGCTTTTTTATCTGTTCTAAAACTCTTTCATCTTCCGCATTAACCACAATCGTCATAC
>CAZESF010000006.1:0-19191 GCA_964515205.1 uncultured Planctomycetia bacterium | reverse complement strand
AAAAGAAAATTTAGGTGTCGGAAAATTTATCAATTTGGCACGGAAAATGCTTATAAAATCTATAAAAATAGGGTATTAATAATGAAAGGGTAAGGAGGGTAGTTATTAAAAAAAGCATAATGATTCCAATTTCACTTATGATTCTAATCATGATTCTATCTCTTATACTAGTAAATGATATTAAAGAAAGACTTAAACATAAGTTCACTCAAGCCAAATATATAAAAACTCAGCTTGAGAAATATCTAAATATCCGATTATCGCTTAATACAATCCAGAATATTTTACATATTCCTTTCTTTTTATTTTCTGAATTTATGCGGTCATTTACGCCATTAAAAGATATATCCTTATCTGATATTAATGTTGTATTTAACTAGTTATTTAGGAGGCTATTAGATTTATGAGTTTATTGAGTTAAAAAGGAAAAGAAAAAAATGAATTTTAAAGTGCGAGTGGTTATTATCTCTTTGGTGTTAGGGATTGTGATTGGAATTATTTTCAGTAAGGTATTAGAAATCAGGATAAATATAAGTCCGAAGTTAAAATGTATGGTTTCGCAAATGAAGAAAGCGACGTTAGTAAATAGGAAAGTAAAGGATGTTTTAGTCCTTTGTTCGTTTGAATCTCGAGAAGATCTTAAAAAGTTAGAAAAGAGTAATGTAAGAATGGAAATTTCTTCAGAATATGTGAGCGATGGTAAGCATTCTTTGAAATGTATTTTTCCTGACGGTGGAGGAGCAGTAAGTTTTTATGGCACATTACCACGAAATTGGTCGGGATATTCCGCCTTAAGGTTTGATGTGTACAGTAAGGAAGAAGGTATTCCTTTATCGTTGTTTATCGCAGATACAAATAGGATTTCTTATTCTGAAAGATATAACAGAGAAAGGATATATCTCAAAAGGGGATGGAATAATATAGAGATTCCTATTTCGGCGATAGAAAAGAAAATATCACTAGTTAGAGTTAATCATTTAAATATTTTTCTTTGGAAGGTAAAGGGGAAGCATATTCTTTATATTGATAATATCCGTTTGGTAAGTGGTAGAAATCAAAAAATATTGAGCAATAAAATCAATATCACTATTTATCCTGATAAAGAAAAAGGGAAGATAAGTCGTCTTCTCTACGGCAGCAACTTAGAACCAAAAATGGAAAGCGATCAGAAGATAGTAGATTTTATTAAAAATATCGGAATAACTTGTTTTCGCTTCCCCGGCGGTGGTTCACCTGGTTGGCACTGGCAAACAGGTTGGGCAGATTTTAATCCAAAGATGAAAAATATGCCCCTCTCTCATATTGACTACCTGATTGACTTTTGTAAAAAAACAAATACAAAACTGATTATGCGTGTGAATATTGAATCAGGAACTCCTGAGGATGCTGCTGAATTAGTAGAATATATGAATAAAAAGGTTAAGTTTCGAGTTGATTATTGGGAATTAGGTAATGAGCCATATGGTGCATGGGATAAGGCGTATACTACTCCTAAAGAATATGCCCAATTAATAAAAAGATATGCTAAGGCAATGAAGAAGATAGATCCCACAATAAAAATAGGAGCAGCTTGGGGAGGTCGGTATTATGATAAGATTAAATGGGATCAAACTATAATAAAAGAAGCCGCTGATTATATAGACTTTGTATCTTACCACTGGTATCCCAATCATACAAATAGAACCCATAAAATAAATGGGAAAACTCATCCTACTCCTCAGGAGATAATGGCAAACGCGATGGAGATTCCAAACATTATAAAAAGATTTAATAGAATAGTTGGTAAATATGCTCCACATAGGAAGGGAAAAATAGAGTTTACTTTTTTAGAATGGGATGGTGCTTGGGATGCGCCATCAAGTGATCCCAACCCCCCTTATGCTAAAGGAATAGTTCAGTGGTCTTTAGCCAACGCGATTTTTTATGCTGATTCTTTAGGCCAATTCGCTGCTAATGGTGTTACTGTAAGTACTCATTATAGTTTTCAGGAATGTATGTTTGGACTTATTCGGGGATGGGACCCTGCCGAAGGATGGGGGGGGAAAAAATGGGATAAAAAGACAATTCGCCCCAAAGCATTTGCTATAAAGATATTTTCTAAACATTTTGGTAATATTTTTATTGAAAGTAAAGTTGAAAATTCACCGGTTTATTATAAAAATCAGGATTGGTGGGCATCATCTTATACAGGGAGGGTTCCTTATGTTACCTGTTACGCCAGCAAGTTTAAAGACAAAAATAAATTAGGAATTATACTTATTAATAAACATTCTGATAAAGATTTTGATCTTGATATTGTTATAAAAGGGAAAATTTCCGGTAATGCTGATATCTGGATTCTTACTGGACCAACTTTGATGTCACAAAATGATGGTTCACCGGAAACAGTAAAAATAAAAAAATTACCCTCTATGAAAATTACAAATAGATTTAAATATACTTTACCGGCTCACTCTATTGTGGCTATGGAGATAGTATTATGAAAGGGTGTTTCTTGGGAATTTATTATAAAGATATAGCAAGAGAGTATCGTTTTTTAAAGGAAGATATAAAAAGATGGAAGATTAATTCTCCGAAGACTTTATTTTATGCTTTGGTAGAACAAAGTTTCTGGGCAACTGTTTTTTATAGATTTAGACGGATGATGAGATTTATTAAAACACCTTTAATAAGTATTGTTTTTAGAATTACAAGTTTCTTATTGTTCAAATTTACTGAATTTTTTTTGGGAGTAACAATTAGGAGTGAGACAGAAATAGGACCAGGGTTGTATATAGGTCATGCAGGAGTTATACGTATTCATCCAAAGGTTAAAATAGGGAAGAATTTTAGCATAGCTCAGTTGGTTACTATTGGAGAGTTAGGTGTAGGGCACACAGAGGGGGTTCCTTTTATAGGCGATAATGTTTTTGTAGGCGCAGGGGCGAAGATATTAGGACCGATAAAGATTGGTAATAACGTTAAAATTGGTGCGAATGCTGTGGTAATTACTGACGTTCCTGATAACGCGACGGTTGTGGGAGTTCCAGCAAAAGTTGTTAAGATTAAAAATGATACGAAAAAGTATGAATAATATACAAGAGGCGGCACGGTATATAACCGAGATAAGAAGATGTTCAAGATGTATATTGCCTGAAAATTTTCCAGATATTGAGTTCGATGAAAAAGGCGTTTGTAATAAATGTTATGAGGCGGGAAGGAAATATTTACATAAGGACTATAAAATGCTTAAGAAAGAGTTGGAAAAGATATTTGAATGGGCGAGGAGACAAGGTAAGAAATATGATTGTATAGTTCCTTTCAGTGGGGGAAAAGATAGCGCCTACACTCTTTATGTATGTAGAAAAAAATATGGATTAAACGTTCTGACAGTAAATTTTAATAATGGTTTACGAACTATTTCAGCGATAAGAAATATTGAAAAGATAATAAAAAAATTGGATGTAGGATATGTATGCTATGGACCACGTTGGGAGGTAATGAAAAAGTTGTATAGAGAGTTTTTCCTAAAAACTGGTCATTTCTGTATTCCCTGTGATATGGGGATATGGGCAACAGTTCATCGAGTAGCTGAAGAATACGATGTTCCTTTGATAGTTTCAGGGTTTTCTCTACAAATAGAAGCAAGAGGAAAAGAAATTTATTCTTATAACAATAACTTATTTAGAACCATTGCTAAAGATATACTTACCAAAGATGAGATGGAAGATTTTTTGGAGGAGACAAAAATAAAGAAGTTATTAAGAAGAATAAAACATTTAACAATTAGAAGATACAGAAGGCAAATTTCATTACCGGATTATATAGAATGGAATGACATGGAGATTAAAAAAACAATTGAGGAAGAGTTGGGATGGGAGAAAAGAGAGGATGGTTCCTCAGATCATATAGATTGCCTGTTTGCTCCGGTTAAAAATTACTTAATGATTCAGAAATGGGGATTTGGAGAAAAAACAACAAAATATGCTTCAATGGTAAGAGCAGGTCAAATTACAAGAGAAGAGGCATTAAGAAGAATACAGCAGGAAGAAAAGAAAGAGGAGCCTTCTGTGCTTGAGGAATTTATGAATATTTTGGAGGTAAAGAAAGAAGATATAGAAAAGGCGAAAGAGAAAACACATTTAATTTATCTATAGTTATGAGTTGGATAAAAGCGATTATTAAAATAGGCAAAAACTTACTTAAGCCTGGCAAATCTCTTTCACAGAAAGTTGTACGTAGCACTTTCTGGGTGGGGGCATTTAAAGTAGCAGAGAGAACTTTAAGGTTTATCCGGACAATCATTGTCGCTCGGCTTCTTTCTCCAACAGATTTCGGATTGTTTGGTTTAGCTTGCCTTGCGATGGATATTTTGGAGCGCTTTTCTGAAACAGGGATGAACGCGGCTCTTATTCAGAAGAAAGAGAAGACAGAGGAATATTTAGATACCGCTTGGACGATAAACCTTATAAGAAACATATTCTTATTCTCATTATTGTTCTTCGGTGCACCTTTTATTGCCAAGTTTTTTAATAATCTTTCCGCCGCACCTCTTATAAGAGTTATTGCTGTAATAATGATTGTTAGGGGGGTAACAAACATTGGCGCTGTCTATTTCATTAAAGAACTTGATTTCAGAAAACAGTTTGTCTTACGCACAGTAGGGATAATAGTCAATGTTGTAGTGACTTTAACTTTAGCGTTTATCTTGCGCAATGCCTGGGCTCTTGTATGGGGTTATTTGGCGCAAAGTGTGGCTAATTGTATTGCTTCTTACATTCTTCACCCCTACAGACCAAAATTACAACTTGAATTACCAAAAGCAAAGGAGCTTTTGAATTTTGGAAAATGGATATTTGGTTCAAGCATACTTGTATTTCTTCTCACTCAAGGAGATGATATCTTGGTAGGAAAAATTTTAGGATTAACAGCATTGGGATTATATCAAATGGCTTATACAATAGCAAATTTACCTACTACTGAGATAACCCATACAATTTCTCAAGTGGTTTTTCCAGGATATTCAAAATTACAGACAAATATTTCTAAGTTAAAAGAAGCCTATTTTAGAACGCTCCAGTTTACTTTATTTATTGCTTTGCCTTTAGCAGGAGGAATTTTTATTTTTGCCTCTGATTTTACAAGAATAATTTTGGGAAGTAAATGGCTTCCTATGGTTCCTACAATGATGTTATTAACCATTCAGGGGGCAATGCGTGCATTTGGAGCAACCACTGGTCCATTATTTCAGGCGGTAGGTAAACCTAAAATTGCTACAAAGTTGCAGTTTATGCAGTTGGTAGCAATAGCCATAATAATTTATCCTCTTATAAAACTTTTTGGTATTTTTGGCGCTGCACTTTCTATTGTTTCCACAGGAGTAATTTTGTTTTTTTATGTATGCAGAGAGGTTTCTAAAATAATTCAATGTTCAGGCTTTGAATTCGCGAAGAATTTCTTTTCTTCTTTTATTTCTACTTTTGTGATGATGACTATTTTATATTTTCTCAAATTGAACTTACCTATTTTTTCTTTAAGTGACCTTTTTATATTATCTGTTTTGGGAGGAATAATTTATTTAACAACTTTTTATCTTTTTGACCGACGATATGGAGATAATATTTTGGTGTTTCTTAAGGAGAAGTTGATTTTGGGATTAATAATAAGATGAGCAAACCTTTAGTTAGTGTAGTAATGCCTGTTTATAATGGAGAAAAGTTTGTAGCTGAGGCAATTGAATCAATATTGAATCAAACATATACGGACTGGGAATTAATAATTGTAAATGATGGATCTACAGACAATACAGAAAGCGTTATAAAAAAATTTACACAGGATAAAAGAATAAGATACTATAAACACAATAAAAATTTGGGACAATCTTATGCCTACAATAAAGGATTCTTTTTAGCTAAAGGAAAATATATTGCTATTCAGGATAGCGATGATATCTCTCTACCTCATCGGTTAGAAAGAGAAGTTGAGGTTTTAGAAAAGCATCCTGAATGTAAATTTGTTTTCTCTCCTGCTATATTTATAGATTTGAAAGGCATGTCTTTCTCTAAATGGGGTGGGGATAATTTAAAAGAGGGGAGTTACACTCCTTATGAGACATTCTATAAGCTTTATATAGAAGGAAATTTTATTCCCAATCCTTCGGTATTGTTAAGATCGCCTGCACCAGAATATATTTCTATGTTTAAGATAGTTAATGATTATCTTGCTTATCTTAAATTGTGTCATAAGCATAAAATATATTTTATTAGTGAACCTTTGGTAAAAATGCGCCGAGGTAAAAATCATTTTTCTCTTTGCAGCAAAAGAACGCAACTGTTTTGTGAAGAGCGTAGATTACTAAAATATATCCATAAACTGTATTCCAAGAGTAAACAGTTATCTGTTGCCTCCTCTATTTATTTTCAAGCGATGTCTCATCAGTTGAGGAAAGAAACCATATATTATGCTAATCAAGGTTTCAGATGGAGAAGTAAACTTTCTGCAGTCAAGGCTTTTTTATACTCTCCTTTAGATAAAAGAAGTTGGGGATTTCTGCTTAAAATATTTTTTTCTGAGAAAGTATATAAAAAGATTTTGAAGATAAAGAAATTTTTGGAAAAAGATTATTTAAAATTGAGTAAAGACATATGAAGATAGCTTTTGTTGTTGGAGCATTTCCAGTTATTTCTGAAACTTTTATTTTGAATCAAATAACTGGTTTGATTGATTTGGGGGAGGAGGTTGACATTTTTGCGTTCAATAGAGGAGATAATTCAAAAGTTCATCCGGAAGTAATTGAATATAACCTTTTAGATAAAACCTATTATTTTGACATTCCTAAAGGAAGAATAAAACGAATAATAAAAGCAATTAAAATTTTATTGCGTTACTTTTTATTTCATCCTATAGCAATAATCAAATGTCTTAATTTCAAAAAGTATGGTGGTAAGTATTATGTTTTAAACAATTTGTTTAAGATAGAGCCTTTTTTAAGAAAAAAATATGATATAGTCCACTGTCACTTTGGACCAAATGGGAATGAGATGGTTTTTTTAAAAGATATATTTCCAGAAATCAAATTTATAGTTACTTTCCATGGATATGATATAAGACTCGGATTGGAAAAAGGAGGAAAAATTTATAAAAAATTATTTCAAAAAGCTGATCGTGTTATTTCTATCTGTGATTATAATACCCAAATACTAAAGAAATTAGGCTGTCCTTCTAAAAAAATAGTATATCATCCTAACGGTATTGATTTGGAAAAATTTAAACCCAATGGGAAAGCCAAAAATGAAAATTATTTTGTAATTACAACCGTTGCAAGGTTAGTAGAGGAGAAAAATATCCTCTTCGCTTTAGAGGTGATAAAAGCATTGAAAGAGGAAGGAAGATTTAAGTTTAAATATTATTTGATAGGAGATGGTTATATGAGAAAGGAAATTGAGCAAAAAATTCACAAATTGGGACTAGAAAATGCAGTGGTTTTACATGGAGCTTTATCTCATGAAGAAGTTATAGAAAAGTTAAAAGAGACTGATATTTTCTTTTTGCCAAGTAAAGCAGAGGCTTTTCCAACTGTAATATTAGAAGCACAAGCAATGGCAATTCCAATTATAGCAACAAATATAGGGAGCGTAAAAGAAACATTTAGAGACAAAATCTCAGGATATTTGCTTTCTTGCCATTCAATCGAAGATGCGAAAAATAGAATTATATGTTTGATGGAGGGCCCAACTTTTATTATTTCTATGGGCAAAGCTGGCAGGAAGTTTGTTGAAGAAAATTTTGATATAAGAAAGTTGAATAAAAGATTGGTTGAGATTTATAAGAAAATAATAAATGCCGAAGGTTAGTATAATAATCCCAACATTTAATGATGGTAAGTATATTGGAGAAGCAATAAAGTCTATATTAAGTCAAACCTACAAGGATTATGAGATTATCATCATCGATGATGGATCAACAGATGATACAAGAGAAATAGTTGAAGTGATAAAAGATAGAAGAATCAGATATTATTATTTTCCTCACAGAGGAAGGCCTTATGCAAGAAATGAAGGGCTAAAGCGGGTTACTGGAAAGTATATTTGTTTCTTAGATTCGGACGATATTATGTTACCACAAAATTTAGAGTTGAAAGTAAACTATGCAGAAACAGAAAGGCTAAAACTTATTTTTTCAGATTATTTTAGAGTTTCCTCAGATGATATGGATTTTACTGATGTAACAAAGATTAAACCGTTTTTGAAAAATATAGGATATACAGAACTTATAGAGAAGGCTGCAATTAGTTTTGTAAAAAAAGGAAATTTTTATATTTTACCCAAAATTTCTTTCTTAAAAGTAGCCATTAAAAATATTGGTATCAATACGAATACCGTTTTTATAGATAGCAATTTTATTTTTAATGAAGCAAAGGCGCATTTTGATGAAGAATTGCAGTTTGCCCAAGATATGGATATGTGGCGTCAACTGGTACTCAGTTCTTATCTTGCTGAAATAGGATATATAGATATGCCACTTGCGATTTATAGATTTTATAATGCAGAATGGGATAAGAGTCCTCGAAAAGAATATTATATATATGTGTGGAATAGACGTTTAGTTGATGGGTTAATGAAATATGCCAATTCAATAGGTAGGAAAGAGTTAGCAGAGTCTATTTATGAAATGCTGTGGTGGTTTTTCGAAGATAGAAGACGTAGATTTTACTTTTTCAAAAAAATTTTCTATTTGTACCCTTGGAAGTTAAAATATTGGAAGAGTTTTATTGCTTTACTAATAAAAATATTAATCAGGAACTACAATCATGTCAAAAGTAAGTGTAGTAATTCCAACTTATAACTGTGGTAAATATATTGTTAGGGCGCTTATGTCTGTTTTGGATCAAACTTATAAAGTTTATGAGATAATCATCGTTGATGATGGCTCAACAGATAACACCAAGCAAGTTCTTGATGGATTTCTTGTTTCTAAAGGGTATCTTATTGAGCAAAAAAAAGATTTCACTCTTTATATCCCTAATAATGAGCTAAGTACTAAGAGTCAAAAGCTAGAATCTGGATTTATACGTTACTACTATCAACAAAATAAAGGACCTGCTGCAGCAAGAAATAAAGGTATAAGAGAAGCCAGAGGCGAATACATCGCATTTTTAGATGCCGATGATCAATGGAATTGTGAAAAATTAAGATTATCGTTGGAATTTTTAGAAAAATATAGTTTTGATTGGATGTGTACTGCTATGCTTCAAGTTGAAAGAGATGGAAGTAAGTTTGTCAAAACGTTTTATGAAGATAAATGGGTGGTGAACAAGTATACGCATGAGATAAATCAACTTAGGAAAGGATTGGTGTTTTTTTCTTCTTTTCCTATCCATATTCAAACTGCTGTCATAAAAATGAGTTGTTTCAAGAAAGTTGGGATGTTTGATGAGTCTTTCAGGATTGGAGAGGATACAGATCTTTTTTTGCGGTTTGAAGAGTATGGATTGCGAGGTGGTTTTCTTGATAAACCACTGACTATATATATGTATAATAGTAACGGAATTACGAAGAAAGAAGAAGTTGATGGTTTAGGAGAATTTTTAAGACTTGGCAGAAAGCATTTCCTAATATTACGTAATCACGACAGAACGATAAGGAAAACTTATGGAAATTTTCTGTGGGAGATTGCTGATAGATATCATTCTTCTAAGAAGTACTTACAATGTCTTAAGTGTGTAGTCCTGAGTATATTTTATAATCCTTTATATTTCAGAAAAGTATGTAGGAGATTGTTCATTAAACATAAGATTTAGATATTGTAAAATGCGTCGTAATATTCTGTATGTTGAGACGGGATACGGTTTTGGAGGAGCTGTTATTTGCCTCGTCGCATTATTAAAAGGGCTATGTAGAGAAAGATATATTCCTGTTGTGGTTTTTTCTCAAGCTGATAATGTGACAAGAAATCTTTTGAAAGATATAAACGCTTCTATTTTTTATGTAAAAAAATATAGGAGAAGAGAATGGGTGAATAGATTGTTAGAAAGAATAGCAAAAGTTAGAATGTTGAAAAATATTGTTTTGTTTGGGTTAATCTTTGTAGAGATGATATGTCGAATCTCTCTTTTTGTTAAACTTATGGAAATAATAAAGAAAGAAAAAATAGATATAGTCCATATCAATAATTGTTTCAATTCTAATCTAGAAGCTATTTTTGCATCAAGATTGTTAAAAGTTCCATGTGTAGCGCATGTTAGATGGGGGGTGGAGAGTTTATTTAGCTCAAGGTTCGGAGCGAAGTTGATACCACGTTTTATTGCGATATCAGAGTTTGTAAAAGAAAGATTAAGGAAATTGGGAATTTCGGATAGGAAGATAGAAGTGGTTTACGACGGTATAGATGTATGCGATTGCCAAAATAAAAAGAGTAATTTTCAAGGTGACAATTTTAACAAATATAGTTTTGAGAAACATAATGTTGGGCTATTTGCTTGTATTGTGTGGTGGAAAGGTCATAAAGTATTTATTGAGGCGGTAAATATTCTAATAAAAGAAAAGAAATTGAAGAATTGCAAATTCTTTATAGTGGGTGATGTGGTTGATAAGAAGTCTAAACTTAAGGAAGAATTAATTGATTTAGTAAACAAATTGAATTTAGAAGATTATATAGTTTTCACTGGACATCAAGATAATGTTTTTCCTTTTATGGATAAAATGGATATTGTTGTACATACTTCTATTAAGCCAGAACCTTTTGGAAGAGTGATTATAGAAGCGATGGCTTTAGGAAAACCTGTAATTGCTACAAAGATGGGAGGGCCTTTGGAAATGATTGAAAATGGAGTAGACGGGATTTTAATTGAGCCTGGAAATCCAGAGATACTTGCAGAAAAGATTTTATTTTTGTTGAGTAATAGAGATAAAAGGATAGAGATAGGAAGAAATGCACAGATTACAGCGAGAAAAAAATTTTCTATAGAGTCTCATGTTAGAAAGATAGAAAAAATTTATGAGGAGATTTTGAAATGATGCTGATTCTTATAGGAGTTCCCCTTTTGCTGGTTAGTTTCTTATTTCCATTTTTTGGTTTGATTACCTATCTGACTATACTTTATCTTAGACCAATGCAAGTTTATCCTCAATTAGCTCATTTACATATAGCAAGAATATTTGCCATAGTTACCTTGATAGGATTTTTTTTGAAATATGGAAAAAAGGAAAAAGTATTTTTTAATTTTAAACAAGATAGATTGCTTGTTGGGCTGTTAATAGTGATTCTTTTATCCTTTTCTGTGGGATGGATTCCTCGTTGTTTAATCTTTTTTTGGCAGATGTTGAAAAATATTGCTGTCTATATGTTAATAGTAGGAATGGTAAAAACAGAAAAAAGATTTAAGATTATTATTTTTGTAATTCTTGTCCTGAGTGGAATTTTAGCAATAGATGCTATTCAGCGAGCCAAATTTATTGATAATCCTTTCTCATTAGATTATGGAAGAATAGGAGGATTCAGTGGGGCTTATTTTGGTGATTCTAATGATTTTGCGGTGATGATTAATGTGGCAATTCCATTTACACTTATTTTGGGCCTTTTTGGAAAACCTTTTTATTTACGCCCTTTATCTCTCTTATTAGGAGGAGTGTTTATTGCTGCATTAGTTATTTCTCGTTCAAGAGGGGGTTTTATCACTTTTGGAATAATAATATTAGGAATGGTGTTATTTTCTCTTTTAGATTTACCTAAATTAAAGCATCGAATTATTAGTCTCGCAATATGCGCATTAGTAGTTATAGGTATAGTTAGTTTTTCTCCAAGAGTTTTTAAAGAAAGGATGAAGACTATTTTAGCCTATAAAAATCAAAACACAGCTGTTACTCGTATTGAGAATTGGAAAATAGGCATAAAAATGTTTTTAAGTAGCCCGATAATCGGAGTTGGTGCAGGGAATTATCAACTACGTTATCGTGATTTTGGAGGTTGGAATCCTGTATGGATGGTTTCGCATAATATGTATATTGATGTATTATCTGAGTTAGGCTTATTGGGATTCGGATGCTTCTTTTTTCTTCTATATTACACTTTTAAAGGCTTTAAGGAAGTGAGAAGAAGGTTGAGAAGGAGCGAGATGGATAAGTTTAGTTTTCTTTATTTTGCTAATTTTGCAGCTATGTTGAGCCTTATCGCTTATTGTGTCGGAGGGATGTTTTTATCTATTTTTGTTTATCCTATACTTTATATAATTATTGCACTTAATGTAGCTATACAAAATATTTCTATGATAGAGTTAGAAGCCAGTGAGAACTTAAAGAGAAGTAATTCTCAGAGAAGAATCAAAAAAAATTTATGAAGAAAATTATAAAGATAGCTTTTGTCGTAAATTCTTTAGAGATAGGTGGAATGGAAAAAATGGTGGCGACCTTAGCAAAATATCTAAATAGGAATAAATTTTATCCAATAGTGTATTGTTTGGAAAAGAAAGGAGAGTTTGCCTATGAGTTAGAAGAGAACAATATTGAATTACGATTAGTAAAAAATAAGCGCTTTTTAACTGCGTTTATTCTTGCAAGAGTGTTTAAAAATGACCAAGTTGATGTTGTCCACAGTCAAAGTGGAGTTTACCGTGATGCAACTTTAGGAGCAAGACTTGCTAAGATACCTATAATCATCCATACTGATCATGGAAAATTTTACCCCGACTCCAAGTGGACTCGTTTTAATCATTGGCTTTTTTCTCATTTTAGAGATAAAGTGATATGTGTTTGTGATGAATTAATGGATTTTATGAAAGAGCATGTAGGACTCAATCATAAGAAGGTTATCAGAATATACAATGGGATAGAAGTAGAAAAATATAAAAGAGGAGTAGATATACTGCATAAAAAGAAGGAATTGGGTATTGAACCACATAGAAAAATTGTTGGGGTGATAGCTAGATTGGTACCTGTTAAAAATCATCTTATGCTTCTTCATGCGTTGAAAATAGTAAAGAGGTATTTTGACGATATATTACTTCTTATAATAGGCGATGGCCCTTTGTTAAAGAAGTTAAAAGAAGAAGTTGGGAGATTACATCTTGAAAGGAATGTGATTTTTTTAGGGAAAAGGAAGGATGTAGAGGAATTATTATTTTTGATAGATGTGGTTTGTTTACCTTCTCAGGCGGAAGGACTTTCTGTGACGTTAATGGAGGCTATGGCTTCAGGGCGAGCTGTGGTAGCTACTGAGGTAGGAGGAAATTCTGAATTGATAATTAATGGAAGAAATGGATTTCTTGTCCCTCCGTCCAATGCGAAAGTAATGGCAGAGAGGATAGTGAGTCTATTGGAGAATGAAGCATTACGAAGAAGAATAGGAGAAGAAGCAAAACGAAGAATAAATGAAATATTTAATGTTAGTATGATGGTTAAGAACTATGAAAAACTTTATTGTGCTTTAGCAAAACAAAAAGGAATTTTAAAAAATTGAAATGAAAGTATTGTTTGTTATAAGTCAGCTTCCCTATCCTCCGGATACAGGAGCAAAGATAAGAACTTTCAATTTACTTAAAAGAGTTGCTTCTGATTATGAGATTACTCTTATTTCCTTTGGGAGAGAAGAAAAAGAAAAGGAAAAAATAGAAGTATTAAGGAAGTTTTGTAAAAGAATAATTCTAATTTCGGAAAAAAAATCTAAGTGGACTTCTTTTTTATACAGTATAGCGGGGAGGTTGCCTTACAGTATAAGAAGATATTATTCATCTAAAATGGAAAGATTGATAAAAAAACTTATAAATTCAGAGAATTTTGATTTAATTCACTGCGATTCTTTGCAGATGAGTTTTAATCTGCGCTCTGTGAATTCAATTTCCAAAGTTTTGACTGAGCATAATGTTGAATCACAGATATGGCAAAGATGGGCGAGTAAAGAGAAAAAATTTTTAAAGAGGTATTTTATTAAAGGGCAATATAAAAAGATATCTTGTTATGAATTTGAAATCCTTAAAATGTTTGATTGTTGCATAGCAGTTTCTGAAGAGGATAAAAAGATTATAGAGGAAAATTCTCAAATAAAAAAAGTTTGGGTTGTTTCCAATGGAGTAGATTGTGATTATTTTGACCCTGATAAAATGAAGAGTTTGCACCTTTTAGAAAAAGAATTTTCTTTAATTTTTACTGGCTCCCTTGATTGGTATCCTAATCAAGATGCTCTTATTTATTTTTTTACTGAAATTTATCCTCTTTTGAAAAAAAGAATTCCTCAGGTAAGCATTAATATAGTAGGAAGAAATCCTTCTAAATCAATTTTAAAATTTGCCTGCAGAGATAATTCTATAAATATAGTAGGAAGAGTTGAAGATATACGTCCTTTTATCTTCGCCTCGCAAATTTTTGTTGTTCCTTTAAGAATTGGAGGGGGGACACGTCTTAAGATTTTAGAAGCAATGGCTATGGCTAAACCAGTAATTTCTACCTCTGTAGGAGCAGAAGGGTTAGGAGTAACTCATAAAGAAAATATTATTTTAGCTGATAATCCTTATGAATTTGCCAGCAAGATATTAAGGTTATTTGAGGATAAAAATTTAAGGGAAAAAATTGGTAAAAATGCAAGACAATTTGTGAAGGAGAAATACGACTGGAATATAGTTGCAGAGAAGCTTAAAGAAGTTTGGAAAAATTTAAAAAATTGAATTATGGAAAAAGAAGTAATTACTCTTCTTTATCATGATGTAAGAGAGGATAGTTTCAGAATGGAAAATATTAATGCTGACGAAAGATTGTATTGTCTGAAGAAATCTGCCTTTGAGAGCCAGATGGAGTTGCTTTATAAGAGAAATATTTCTGTTTTAAGTATTGATGAGTTGTTTAACTCCTTTTTGAAAGATTCAGCTACTTCTTTGAAAGACTTCATAAATAAAAAAGTAATAGTTTTAGTATTTGATGATGGATGGAAAAGTAATTATGAGATTGTTCTGTCTTTACTTAAAAAATATAACTTTAAAGCAACTTTTTTTATAACTGTTAATTATGTGGGGAAGAAAGATATGATGAGTTGGGAGGAAATAAAAGGATTAGTGAAAGAAGGAATGAGTATAGGTTCGCATAGCTTAACGCATAGAATCCCTACTAAATTGACAGATAAGGAATTGGAATATGAACTTAAAGAATCAAAAAGGATTTTGGAAGAAAAACTTAATATAGCTTGCGAATATTTTTCCTCCCCTACTGGTTTTTACGATAAACGAATAGAGAAATTTGCCAGAAAAGCTGGGTTTAAAGTGGTATGTTTTTCAAAAGTAGGGCTAAGCCGGATAGAAAGGAAAGATTTATTAATTCTTAAGAAGATAGGTATAAGAAGAAATTATAATTTAGATATGTTTGAAGGTATTGTGAAAGAGAAAAGGACTACTTTGTTATCTTTAAGAATGGCTCAAATTGTAAGAGATAGAATGAAATTTCTTTTAGGGGAAAATTATAAAAAGTTAAGGTCATTGATTCTTAAAAGAGTATCATGAAATTTATATTTTTTGTCTCTTTAGGAATAATTCTTTATACTTATATGGGTTATCTTTTAATTTTGTTATTGATAAATAGATTTAAATCGGAAAGGAAAGTTTTAAAGGATGAAAATTGCACTCCCTCTGTATCTTTAATTATCTCTGCTCATAATGAGGAAAAGGTGATAAGAAGAAAGTTAGAAGAATCGTTAAATTTGGATTATCCTAAAGACAAGTTGGAGATAATTGTAGCCAGTGATGCTTCTTCAGATAATACAGATAGAATTGTAAAAGAATTTAGCAGTAAAGGGGTGATTCTGGTAAGGCAGAATCAGAGAAGAGGAAAAACCAGTGTGCAAAATTTGGCAGTAAAGAAGGCTAAAGGAGAGATTCTGGTATTTTCTGATGCTACCACTATATTTAGAAAAGATGCGATAAGGAAGTTAGTAAGAAATTTTAAAGACCCGCATGTAGGATGTGTAGCAGGAGAAGAACGATTTTTAAAAAAAGATAAAGGGATTTTTGAAGAGGTGAGTTTTTTCTGGCGGTATGAGCAGATATTGCGGGAGAATGAAAGCAGGTTTAATTCTTTGATAGGGGTAAGTGGTTGCATTTTTGCTATAAGGAAAAACCTTTATGAAGAGTTAGATGAGAGTTTAATTGAAGATTTTGCTTTACCTCTTAAAGTTATTTTACATAAATTCAGGGTAGTTTATGAGAAAGAGGCTGTTGGATATGAGGAATCAGCAAAAGACCTTAAAGCAGAAATTTTAAGAAAGGCAAGGATAATCTGTGGTGGTATAAATGTATTATTTAAAATGAGAAATCTTTTAAATCCTTTTAAATATCCTTTAGTAGCATTTCAACTTTTTTCTCACAAAATTCTCAGATGGTCTTCTTCTGTTTTTATGTGTATGTTGTTTTTCAGTAATATGTTTCTTCTGAAAACTTCTAAATTATTTCTCCTTTTAGGAATTCTACAGATAGTTTTTTATTCTTTAATTGTGGTTAGTTGTTTTTTAGAAAAAAGATTTAATTTGCCAAAAATTTTCAGGATTATTTCTCATTTCTTTTTAGTTAATATGGCAAGTATTATAGGAATATTTAAATTTCTTAAAGGAGAAAGAAACACATTATGGGAGCCGATAAGATAAAAAGGAAGAAAACAAAGTATATTTTTGAGTTTTTAAGATATGGCTTTACCTTTTTTGCACTAAAGAGAATAATTGAAAAATATGCTTGGTATGTTCATGACCATATTGCTCCTTTATCTAAAATGAAGAAAGCCACAAATGTTCGTATTCATCCTACTGCATCTTTGCGTTGCGGAGAAAATATATACTTAGGTAAAAACTCTCATATTAACCAATACTGCTGTATCTGGGCAAGCAAAAACTCTAAAATTATTTTGGGGGATAATCTTTTGATGGGACCGGGAGTAAAAATTTTTTCTTCCAATCACGGGACTAAATTAGGAAAACTTATGAATGAGCAAGTCTGGGTTGAGAAAGATGTAGTTGTGGGAAATGATGTATGGTTGGGAGCAGGAGTAATTATCGTTCCCGGAGTTAAAATAGGGGATGGTTGTGTAATTGCTGCTGGAGCTGTGGTTACGAAAGACATTCCTCCTTATTCTGTTGCTGCAGGAGTTCCTGCAAGAGTGGTTAAGAAGAGAGATTAAGATTGTGAGAATACTTATGCTTACTTCCAGTAGTGGTTTATATGGTGCAGAAAGAATGATATTAAGCTTGGCTGAATTTTTAATGCAAAATAAAAATTTTGTATATCTGGTCTGTCTTAGGAGTATTTTTAAATCAAAGCCAGAAATTTATCTTCAAGCAAAAAAGAAAAATATTCCTGCTTATTTATTATATTGCCAGAATAAGTTAGATATGAGGATAATTTTAAAATTAAAAAAATTCATAAAAAAAGAAGGGATTAAGATAATTCATTCTCATAACTATAAAAGCAATCTGTATGGATTAATTGTTTCTAAAATTTCTAAAGTGCCTATAGTTGCTACTTTACATGGCTGGACAGATGAATCTTTAAAAATAAAGCTGTATGAGATGTTGGATAAAGTAGCTATAAGAGGCATGGATTATATTGTTGCGGTTTCTTCTTCTATTAATGAGAAGTTGAAAAGAATGGGTTTGGAGAAAAAAACATTTTTTATTCCTAATGGAGTGGATACAGAAAGATTTAATTCTTTAAATTGTCAAACTGATCTTCGTCATTTTTATGGATTAAATGAGAGTGATTTAGTTATAGGGAGTGTGGGAAGGTTAACTTCTGAGAAAGGTTTTATTTTTCTTATTAAAGCTTTTGCCAAAGTCCACTCTAAGATATCTAATTTAAAATTATTGATTATTGGCGATGGGTCTTTAAGAGAAATTCTTGAGAAAGAAATAGTGAAGTTAAATTTGAAAGACAAAATAATACTTGCCGGTTACAGAAAAGATATAGAATCTTTTTATTCTCTTATGGATATTTTTGTTTTACCTTCTCTTTCTGAAGGATTACCTTTAGTTTTACTGGAAGCAATGAGTATGGGACTTCCTGTAATAGCTACACGAGTGGGAGGAATTCCTTATGTAGTAAGTAACGGTGAGGCAATTTTAATTCCTCCGGCAAGTATAGAGGAGTTAGAGAAAGCAATTTTGTTTCTGATAAAAAATCCTTTTTTAAGGAAAGAATTGGGTAAAAAAGCAAAAGAGAGAGTAACTTCTCAATTTTCCTTAAAAAAATGTTTAGAAGAGTATTTGAAAGTATATAAGAGTTTAGCAAATTAAAAAGAGATGGTGAATATATTAACAGTTGATATTGAAGATTATTTTCAGGTGGAAAATTTTAAGAAAGTGGTGAAGTTTTCTGAGTGGGAGAAATACGAAAGCAGAATAGAAAAAAATACAGAGAAAATATTGGATATTTTGGCAGAGAAAAACGTAAAAGCTACTTTTTTTGTTGTAGGCTGGATAGCAGAAAGATTTCCACATCTTATAAAAAGAATACATAATGAAGGTCATGAAATCGCCTCTCACACTTATAAGCATCAACTTATTTATACTCAAACACCGGAAGAGTTTCGTTCCGATTTGAGAAAGTCAAAGATAATTTTGGAAGATATTATTCAGGAAAAGATTTTAGGATTTCGTGCTCCCAGTTACTCTATCACCAAAAATTCTCTCTGGGCATTGGAGATTCTTATGGAAGAAGGGTTCAGTTATGATTCAAGTATATTTCCTATTTATCATGACCGAGGAGGCCTGCCTTTTGCAGAAAGATTCCCCTTTAAAATTTATAACCATAAATATTATATTTGGGAATTTCCTATCTCCACATTCAAAATATTGAACCAAAATATTCCTTTCTCTGGAGGAGGATATTTAAGATTTTTCCCTTATAGAGTTATTAGCTGGATGATAAAAAGATTGAATCAAAAGAAAAAACCCGCGATAGTATATGTTCATCCTTGGGAATTAGATCCTTATCAGCCTAAGATAAAAGTAAATTTTTTATGTAAAGTAAGACATTATTATAATCTGGAAAAAACTGAAAAAAAGCTGAGAAAACTTTTGGATGATTTTAAGTTTGTTTCTGTAGAGGATTTTATTAATTTAGGCATTAAGACAAAGAAATTGAAGTTGAAAGATTTATATAAATATGAGTAACTTAGTTTTTTATCCTGTAGTTTCTGTTATTTCTATATTCCTTTTGGGGTTTTCTACATTTAATCTTTTTAAACGTAAAAG
>CAZESF010000005.1:0-22216 GCA_964515205.1 uncultured Planctomycetia bacterium | reverse complement strand
AACTTATATTGATAAATGGTTTTTAAATAATATAAAAGAGATTGTTGAGTTTGAGAAAAGATTAAAAAAAGAAAAATTAACACCTTCTTTACTTAAAGAAGCAAAAAAAATGGGATTTTCAGATAAATTTCTGGCAGAACTTCTTAATACATCTCAAGAGAAAATTCGTAAATTAAGAAAGAGAGAAAATATTAAAGCAGTTTATAAATTAGTAGATACCTGCGCTGCAGAATTTGAAGCTTACACTCCTTATTACTACTCTACTTATGAATATGAATGCGAGGCACGCGTATCCAAAAAAAAGAAGGTGATGATTTTGGGAGGAGGACCTAATCGGATTGGGCAAGGAATTGAATTTGATTATTGCTGTGTTCATGCTGCCTTTGCTTTGCGTGAGGAAAACATTGAAGTAGTTATGATGAATTGTAATCCCGAGACAGTTTCTACTGATTACGATACCTCCGATAAACTTTATTTTGAACCTATAACTTTAGAAGATGTTTTAAATATTGTAGATAAAGAGAATCCTTATGGAGTAATTCTTCAATTTGGAGGACAGACTCCACTTAATTTAGCTTTAGGACTTGAGAAAGAAGGAATAAATATTTTAGGTACAAAAGCAAAGTATATTGATATTGCTGAAGATAGAGATAAATTCAGAAGACTTCTTTTAAAATTAGGACTGAAGCAGCCAGAAAGTGGAATTGCAAAAAGTTTAGAAGAAGCAAAAAAGATTGCCTTAAAAATTGGGTTCCCGATACTGGTAAGACCTTCCTATGTTTTGGGAGGAAGGGCAATGGAAATAGTTTATGATATTGATACTTTAGAGAATTTTGTAAAAGAGGCTTTGGAATATTCTATGAATCAGGTGATTTTGATTGATAAGTTTTTGGAAGATGCGATTGAGGTGGATGTAGATTTAATTGGTGATGGAAAAACTTTTGTTATTGGAGGAATTTTGGAACATATTGAGGAGGCAGGGATTCACTCTGGTGATAGTGCAATGTGCCTTCCTCCATTTAGTCTTTCTCAAGGAACAATTGAAAAGATCAGAGAAGCTGCCTATGCATTAGCGAAAGAGTTAGAAATTGTAGGATTAATGAATATTCAGGTAGCAATTAAAAATTCCTCTGTTTATATTCTTGAAGTTAATCCTCGCGCCTCAAGAACAATACCTTTCATTTCTAAAGCGATTGGAGTGCCTTTAGCAAAGCTGGCAGCTAAAGTTATGCTGGGGAAAACCCTTAAAGAATTAGGATTTACTAAGGAGATAAAACCTTCATATTTTTCTGTTAAAGAGAGTGTTTTTCCATTTGACCGTTTTTCAGGAACAGATATAATTTTGGGTCCGGAGATGAAATCTACAGGAGAAGTTATGGGGATTGACTTTGACTTTGGAAAAGCCTATCTTAAAAGTCAATTAGCCGCTTCCCAATTTCTGCCTAAGGAAGGCAATGTATTTATTTCTGTAAGAGATAAGGATAAAGAAGCAATTGTCCCTGTAGCAGAAGAACTTAAAAGATTAGGATTTAAAATTCTGGCTACTCAAGGAACAGCTGCTGTTTTAAAGAATAATGGAATAGAGGTAACAGTCCTTCCTAAATTAGCTCAAGGTCGTCCCAACATTTTAGATTATATGAAAAACAATGAAGTTTCTTTAATTATTAATACTCCTTCAGGAAGAATTCCCCGTAAAGATGAGGTAGTGATAAGAAGAGAAGCGATTTTGCGAAAAATTCCAGTAATTACTACTGTCTGGGGAGCGCAAGCTTCAGTTAAAGCAATCAAGGCACTGCTTGAGGAGAATTTAGAAGTTAAATCTATTCAAGAGTATCATAAATTGATAAAATATTAAATATGCTTCTTACAAAAGAAGAGATAAAAAAATTAATTGAGGAAAGTAGACTCATTGAGAATTTTATTAATTTAGATATTCAACTTACTCCCAATGGGTTTGATTTAACTGTCCAGAAAATTTTTAAGTTTATCTTGCCCGGTTCTATAGATTTTTCCAATAAAGAAAGAGTGATTTCAGAGGTAGAAGAACTCTTGCCTCAAAAAAAGAAAGAGGAAAAATATGGATGGTGGTATTTATCTCGTGGGGCTTATAAGGTAAAAACGAATGAAATTTTAAATTTGCCCTCTGATTTGGTGGCAATAGGATTTCCTCGCACATCTCTTTTAAGAAGTGGTGTATTTATTCAAAATGGTGTATGGGATGCAGGATTTTCAGGAAGAAGTGAGTTCATTCTTGTTGTGGAGAATCCTTTTGGAGTAAAGATTAAAGAAAATGCACGCTTGCTTCAGATTATTTTTTTCAGAGTAAAAAATACTCAAAATTATCAAGGGATATATAAAGACTTAAGATGAAAATTATTGAGATTGAAACTCGCCGAAGGGTAGAATTTATAGAGATTACCGCATCTGTTAAAAAAGCCGTTAAAGAAAGCAAGATTAAGGAAGGAATTTGTATTATTTTTTGTCCTCATACTACTGCCGGACTCCTTATCAATGAAAATGCGGATCCTTCAGTAAGAAAAGATATTATCAGCCAGCTTGAAAAACTTGTACCTCGAGATGGAAGATATTCTCATCTTGAAGGAAATGCAGATGCACATATAAAATCTTCTCTTCTTGGAAATTCTTTAAATTTGATTATTCATGAGGGGGAATTAATTTTGGGAACCTGGCAGGGAATTTATTTCTGTGAATTTGATGGTCCAAGAAAAAGAAAAGTTTATCTGAAACTGATAAGTGATTAAGAGAATTTATCTTCTTTTCTCATTTATCTTCTTTACTTTTTCTGGTTTCTCGCAAGAAATTTATAACTGGCATCGTGAGGAATCAGAGAATTTTTATATTTATTATCGCAATACTCCTTTAGATTATATTGAGAAGGTAAAAAAATTAGCCGAGTCTTATTACTGGAAGCTGGAGAATAAATTAGGTCTTCTCCATCTTCAATTTCATACAAAGATTTATATTTATGATAATAAAGAAGATTATCTTAAATTTACCCATCAACCTGCCTGGTCTTCAGGATGTGCTTATTTAAAAGAGAAAACAATTAAAAGTTTTTTTAACTCTGAGGATTTTCTTAATCGTGTGCTTCCTCATGAATTAGGACATATAATGTTTAATGAATACCTGGCGGGAAGAGAAGTTCCTTTATTTTTACACGAAGGAATTGCTCAGTTTTGTGAGAAAAGCTTGCGTCGTTATAGATTCAAGTATATTATTAAAAAAGCTTTAAGAGGAAAGATGTTTATCCCTTTAGGAAAACTGGTGAAGATAGAAGGAAGATATTTAGCTAAGAATCCACAAGAAGTGAGTATTTTTTATGCAGAATCTATAGGAATTGTTGATTACTTACTTGAAAAACATGGCAAATTTAATTTTAGATCTTTTTTGCGTGAAATAAAAGAGAGTAGTGATTTGGAGAAAGCAGTAAAATGGGCTTTCGGATATGATAGTATTGAGGAGCTTAATGAAGAGTGGATAGAATATTTATCAAGATAAGGAGGCGAATATGCCAGAATTACCAGAAGTAGAAACAATTCGTCAGCAGTTAAAAGAAAAAATTTTGGGAAAAGAGATTGAAGAGGTAATTGTTAAAGATAAAAGATCTATTAAAGGAATTTCAAAAAATAAATTTATAAAAAAAGTTACACATCAAAAATTTATGGATATTTTAAGAAGAGGAAAAGTTTTAATCTTTAAGTTAAAAGAAAACCTCTTTATTGTTGTTCACCTGCGTCTTACAGGATGGTTTATTTTAAGCAAAGAGATAGAAAAATTTTCACGAGTGATTTTTAAACTTTCTGATGGATATCTTTTAAATTTTTGTGATTCAAGGATGTTTGGAGAGATTAAGCTTATGGAGGAGTGGCAGAATTTACCTATTATAAAAGAGATGGGACCAGAGCCTTTAGAGTTAGATTTTGACAGATTTTTTAAACTTTTTGAGAAAAAAAAGACAAAGATAAAACCACTTTTGATGGATCAAAAATTTTTAGCCGGTGTGGGAAATGTTTATTCTCAAGAAGCTTTATTTTGTGCAGGGATTCATCCTGAAAGGCGTGCAGACAAAATAAGTGAGGAGGAATATAAAAAATTATTTAAATGTCTTATTTCAATCTTAAAAAAAGCAATCAAGATGAAAGGATCTTCGGTAGATACTTACCGTCAAATTGATGGAGAAGAGGGAGAATACATTCCTTTCTTAAAAGTTTATCAGAAAGAAGGCACTCCTTGTGTTAGATGCAAAACTCCTATAAAAAGAAAGATTATCGGAGGAAGGGGAACTTATTTCTGTCCTCATTGTCAAAAATAATTCTCTTAATTAAAAGAACTTGTAAACAATTAAATTTTATGTTAAATTAAAATGGAGGATGCAGGAAAGAAGACTTTTTAATCGCTTTAAATTACCTATAAGAGTAGAGTTTAGTGTAAAAACGACTTTAGAATTATCTAGAGAAGGAAAAATAATTGATTTTTCTCGAGAAGGAACACGGATTGCTATTCCTTCCCTATCCTTGTCAGAAGGAGGAAATATAGAATTAAAAGCTTATCTTCCTTCTCGTGCCTCCCCTATTCCTTTTAAGGCAGAAATCCGCTGGATAAAAGTAGATGAGGAGAAGGTTGAATTAGGTCTTAAAATTATCCATATTGCCCCCCAAGATAAAAGTGAGATTTTAGATTATGCTTATAAATTATGGCGAGAAAGAATAAAGAAGTAGAGAGAGGGACTATCCGCTTGGGAGATATCCTTATAAAGTGGGGAATTATAGATAAAGAAAAACTACACGAAGCTCTCCGAATTCAGAAATTGACAAGAAAAAGATTAGGAGAAATTCTTGTAGAGAAGGGGCTTGCTACTGAACAACAGATTGCCGAAGCCTTAGCGCAAGAATATCGTCTTCCTTTTGTCAGTTTGAAAAAAGTAGAAGCAGATGAGAAATTATTTAAGATTTTTTCCTATCAGATGCTTAAAAAGTATAATGTTGCTCCTCTAAAGATAGAAAATGATTATCTTGTTGTAGCTACTAATGATCCTTTAGATTTAGGTGTTCTTCAGGAGCTGCGAAGTGTCAGTGGGTATCGGATAAGACCAGTGGTGGCAACACTGCAAGATATTAAAGATTTTATTAATAAATATTTTGGCCCTTTATACTCGGCAAAAGAAGCAATAAAAGAGATTGTAATTGAGAAAAAGGAGGAGAGCACAAAAGAATTGGAAGTTGCTGCGCAAGAAGCTCCTATAGTTAAATTGGTTAATTCTGTAATTGGAGAGGCAATAAAACAGAAAGCTTCTGATGTTCACTTTGAGCCCCGACGAGAAAATATGCGCATTCGTTTCCGTATTGATGGAGTGCTCTATGAGAAAATGACAGTTCCTAAAGAACTTCAGGCAGCAGTAATCTCCCGCATTAAAATTATCTCGGGTATGGATATTGCCGAGAAAAGAAAACCTCAAGATGGAAGAATGAGTATATCAGGCGAAGGGAAAGAATATGATATTCGTGTCTCTACTCTTCCGGATATTTTTGGAGAAAAAGTTGTATTGAGATTATTAGATAAAGAGAGTATCATTCGTTCCTTAGAAAGTTTAGGAATGGATAAAAGGCAGTTAGAATTGACAAAATTTCTAATTTATCAGCCTTATGGGATGATTTTAGTTACTGGTCCTACAGGAAGTGGAAAAACAACTACTTTGTATTCCGTGCTTAATATTTTAAATGATGAGACAAGAAATATCGTTACTGTTGAGGATCCGGTAGAGTATGAGTTAGATGGGGTAAATCAGACAGCGATAAATGTGCGTGCAGGATACACTTTTGCTACCGCAATCAGGCATATTTTGCGTCAAGACCCGGATGTAATCATGGTGGGTGAAATAAGAGATTTGGAAACAGCTGAAATTGCGATTCAGGCAGCCTTAACCGGACACTTAGTTTTATCTACTCTACATACCAATACTTCTGCGGGAGCCATCACACGTCTTTTAGATATGAATGTAGAGCCGTTTTTAATCAGTTCTTCAGTAATTGGGGTGATTGCTCAAAGGCTTGTAAGAAAATTATGCCCATTTTGCAAAAAAGAATATGAACCTACGCAGAAGGTGAAAGAGAGAATAAAAGAATTAATGCCCCAGATGAAAGATTTTACCTTAGCAAAACCGGGAGGATGTGAGGATTGTTTTAATATTGGGTATTTAGGAAGAATTGGAATATTTGAAATGTTTAAGGTAGATGAGGAAATAAGAACATTGGTTTTAGAAAGAGCTACAGAACAAAAAATTATGGAATCAGCGATATCTAAAGGAACAGATACACTTCAGATTTCCGGATTAAAGAAAGCAATTGATAAGATTACCTCCCTTGAGGAGGTTATGCGAGTAACATTTATGGAGATAATTTAGGAGGGAATATGCCTTCATTTATTTATAAAGTTAAAGATGAAACAGGAAAAATTTTCTCAGGAGTTCTTGAAGCAGATAATGTCCGTGCTTTAAGAAAGAAACTTCATGATTCAGGATATTATGTAATTTCTGTAACTTTAGCTAAAGAGGAAAAAAGATTACCTTTCTTTGAGAAAAAAATCAATTTAGATACTTTACTTCTTTTTACCCACCAGTTATCCTCGATGATTGAAGCAGGTATGCCTATACTTATGAGTTTAAATATTTTATGGCGAGAGATAGACCACCCTAAAATGCAGGTAGTAATTAGTCAGATAAGAAATAAATTAAGTGAAGGAAAAAGTCTATCAGAGGCAACAGAAGAATTTCCTGATGTTTTTCCTGTAATGTATAGAGCTCTTCTTAAAGTAGCTGAAACTGGAGGTGGTCTGGCGATTATTCTTAAGAAATTAACACAGTATTTGGAAAAACAGAGAGAATTTATTACAAAGGTAAAAAGAGCACTTACTTATCCTTTAATTGTAATTGGTGTTGCTGTTGTGGTGGTAATTCTTATGCTTACTCTTGTAGTTCCCACCTTTCAGAGAGTTTTCAGACAGATAAATGTTGAGTTGCCTTTTCTTACTCAATTGATAATAAATATTTCTAAAATAATGCGCACATTTTATTTCTGGTTGGCTCTTATTGGTATTGTTGCTCTGCTTATTTTTGTTTATAAACGTTTGAGAAAAAATCCAAAAACAAGTCTTGCTATTGATCGGCTAAAGCTAAAACTACCAATTGTAGGTAAAATTTTTTATCTTGCTTCCTTAGGAAGATTTACCCGTTCTTTAAGCTTACTTGTGGGAGGAGGCCTTCCTATTGCTGAAAGTATGGATATTGCTTCTCAAACCGTAGTAAATAAAGAGATAGAAACTTCCTTAGATTGGGCAAAAAGAAGGATTGTTGAAGGAGTAGCTTTAAATGAAGCTTTAAGAGAGGCAAAAACCTTTCCCGCAATTTTGGTTGAGATGATTGCGGTAGGTGAGCAAAGCGGAACACTGGCAGAGATGCTTGAGAGAGTTGCTACACATTTTGAAGAAGATTTAGATTCAAGGATTTCAAGGTTTTTAACTATGCTTGAGCCTTTATTAATCGTTTTTGTGGGAGGGATTGTAATTTTTATTCTTCTCTCTATCTATTTGCCTATATTTAAATTATGGGGAGCATTAGCTCAACGTTAATGAAAACGTTTGCAAAAAAATACTGAAGGATATTGTTTTTGGAAGAATAATATGTTATAAAGATGTGGTGTGGAAAATAAAAGGAGGTGTAAGATGAGAAGGGGTTTTACATTGGTTGAGTTGTTGGTGGTACTTGTAATTATTGGGATTTTGGTAGCAGTGATTTTGCCGGCAAGTTTGCGTGCTATAAAGCAAGCCAATACAAAAAAGTGTGCCTCCAATATCCGCAGTATTGATACCGCTATTCAGATGTGTTATTCAGAGACCCGTGATTGGTCACAGTGTAATACGATGGCTTTATTAGCAAATGGTTTATACTTTCCTGATGAGGATGGAGATGGAGTAGGTGATTGTCCTAATTGTCCTTTTGCAGGAGATGGTGATGCCCCTGCGGATTGTGATGATTATAATATTGTTGCATATGATAGTGATGGTGATGGGGCAAATGATTCTTATCATTGTGATAGAACAGGTCATTTTTCTATTCCAGCGAACTGGCCTAGTAAACATGATTAAGGAGGAAGATGAGCCTTTTAAGTATTGGAATAGGAAACCAAGAAATTTATTACACTTTGCTAAAGAAGAAAGAATTGTTTCTTGGGAGAGAGCCTTTATCTGAAATTACTTCCTCCGCCTTTGCTCAATTGATAGAGAAGATAATTGAAGAAAATAATATAACTCCTTCAAAGATTTTCTTCTCTATATTTCGCGATGATGTATTAGTCCATCAGCTTACTTTACCTAAGATGAGTAAAGCAGAGGCGGAGGAGGTGATTTTAGGAGAGGTGGAAAAAATTCCTTCTTTTTCAGGTAAAGATTTTGATTATGTTTATTCCCTTTTTGATATAGATAATAAAAAATCAAGAGTAATTTTTTCTGCTGTTTTTCAGGATATTATAGATACGATTATTGAGACAGCAAAATTAATAAAAAATGTATCCTTGGAAAATATAGAGGTTGTTCCTTTAAACATTCTCACTCTTTTATATAATCTGACTCCTACCAATAGTGATGAAGCATTAGTAGTATTAGATGAAAAGGTGAGTCATGTGATGGTGTTTTTTAACCGGGGATGTAAGCTTTTTTATACTGCCGGAGTAGGAATCAGTGATTTTTTCTTTAAAGGAAAGATAGATAATTTAAGTTTTTCTAACTGGATAGAGGAGTTAAAGCGAATATTTAAATCGTATTGTATGGAGTATAAAAAAGAGGATGTAAACAGAGTATGGTTAGTTTGGGATGAGAATAAAGCTCCTTTATTAGACCAGCTTCTCTCTAAGGAATTAGGCAAGGAAGTAAAAAGAATAGATGTATCAGCATTAATTGATGTCTCTTTAAAAGAAGAACTTAATCCTATTTATATAGGAGTAGTTTCACCAATCGTTTCTTATCTTAAAAATTATCGTAGTGAGTTTCATTTTGAAAGATTTTTGAGGGAGATAAAGGTAAAAAGAGTGGCAAAAAAGGGAGTTTTATTTTTGTTAATATATTCTTTAGTAGTGGGGGGTATTCTGGGGAGTTTGATCTTTACATTTTTTACAAAGACGATAAAAGAGAAGAAAAATTTAGAAAGAATGGAAGCAAAGATAAAGAGATTGAAGAGAAAAACCGAGGAGTTAAAAAAGAAAAGGGATGAGTATAAAAAGATAAAAGAAAGGCTTCTCAGGCAAGCTTTTTATGTAAGACAACTTAATCGCATTCCTTGGTCAAGAGTATTTGGAGAGGTGGCAGAGAATCTACCTGAGGGTATTGCTTTAAATTCCTTTAATGTATCTGAGTCAGGAAAAGTAGAGTTCAAAGGGGAGGCTTTAAAAATTGATGTGATTGCCAAGCTTATGCGTCGTCTTGAACATTTAACGGTGATAGAGAAACCCCGCTTTGATTTTTTAAGAGAAGCTAAGATAGAAGAGAAGAAGATTTTCAATTTTGGAATTCTGGCTAATTTAAAAAGAGAAAAAGAGAAGATAAATGAAAAAAAGTAAGTTAGAACCAAAACAGATAAAAACCCTGTTTGTTTTGATAGGATTGTTTTTTACTTTCCTTTTAGGTTTTTTTACTTATTATGAATTTTCTATTTATTTAAAAGTAAAAAAGAAGATAAAAACACGTCAATTTTATCTTTCTCGTCTTGAGGAAGATTTAAAAAATTTCAAGTCTTTTATAAAAAAATATGAAGAAGAGAAAGCCCGCTTTGCTAAACTGCTTTTAAAAAAAAGAGATATTCCTGCATTTTTAGAGAAAGTCTCCCTTTTTGCTAAAAAAAGTAAAGTGAAAGTTGTCAGCTTAAAAACAGGAAGGTTTTCCCAAGTAAAGGTTAGCAAAGAGATGGGTTCTCTTCCTGACCTGACAAAGAAAAGATTGGGATTGAAGAAGAAAGAGAAAGAAGAAAAAGTTGTTTTATCTTATCTTCCTATTAAGGTACATGTTGAAGGAAATTTTTCTTCAATAATAAACTTTTTAACTTTTTTAGAAGGATATCGACAATTGCTTACTTTAACGGATGTGAAGATTAAACGAAAAGATTATCCTGTTTTAGATTGTAGATTTGTTTTAAAAATTTATAGTTTAAAAGAATGACGAAAAAGTATTACATTTTAATTTTTGTTTTCTTTATGATAGTAAGTATAAGTGGATGTAAGAAAATAAAGAAGATTATTCCTCAACGAGCTAAAAAAACTGCTGTAGTTCCTAAAGTAGAAAGTGTTGAGTTGGCAGAGATAATTATGCGTCCTAAACCTTACTCTTTTGAGGCAAAAGATCCTTTCAAGCCTTTAATAGGAGGAATTCCGCAAATAGCAGGAATAGATGTAAGGTTAGATTTAAATTTACGTGGGATAGTAAATTTGGGCGGGGAAAGGGTTGCTTTAATAGAAACTCCTTCTAAAGTAGATGTATTTAGAGAGAAAGATAGAATCGCAGGGTATACAATAGAGAATATCTATCCTGATGAAGTTGTGTTAAAAAAAGATAATAAAAATGTAGTAGTTTTGAAAATAAGGAGGTGAAAAATGAGGAAAATAATTTCTATTAGCTTATGTATATTGCTTTTTTTAATCTTTCCTTTATCTATTCTTAAAGCAAAAGATTACAAAGAAGAAGATTTACTTAAAGAAAGTGATAAGATTGAGAAGGAAATCGATAAACTTTTAGAAGAAATAAAGACTTTGCCTAAACCAAAACCGGTTTCTCAAGAAATTTCCTCTGCCTTTGTCACTCAAGTTATTACTCCTGTAGAGATTGCACAGACTTTAATACCTGCTTCCAAACGCAACAAAAGGATAACCCTTAACTTTGATAAAGCAAATTTAGAGGATGTTTTAAGAACGATCGGGGAAGCAATAGGGATTAATGTTTTGCTTGATCCAGCACTTAAAGGAAAAAAGGTTGATTTACATCTTAAAAATATTCCCATTGAGGAAGCATTGAGTTTGCTTTATAACGCTTATGATTTAGGTTCTTATCGGGTAGGAAATTCTTTATATGTATCTTCAAAAGAAAAAATAAAAAAACAGACTTTAGTGACCAAGATGATTAAACTGAAAAATTTAAGTGCTAAAGAAGCAGAGGAATTGATCAAAGATTTAGTGGAAACAATAAATGTTAGCGAAGAGACAAATACTTTAGTAATAGTGGGAAATCCAGAAGATATCAGTAAAGTAGAAAAGATTTTAAAGAAAGCAGATATTCCTCAACCTCAGGTAATTTTAGAAGCAAAAGTTATTGAGATAAACAGAGATGCTTTAAAGGAATTAGGAATTGACTGGTCAGATGCTCTTACTTTTAATTTTCAGGAAAGCAAACGACCAACATCCTTAGAGAGTGAGGAAACTTCCTTAGGAGGACCTTTTAGGGTTTATCGGCTTGCACGCACAGCTTTACAATTCGATGCTATTATAAAGATGCTGGAGAATGAAAACAAAGCAAAAGTATTGTCCAGCCCTCGAGTATCTACTTTAAATAATAAAGAAGCAGAGATTTTTGTAGGAGATAAAGTCCCCTATACAGTTACATTGGTAAGTGGAGGAACAACTACCACCGAGGTAAGATTTATTGATGCTGGGATTCGTTTAAAAATAACTCCTTCGATTATTGAGAAAGATTTTGTTGTGATAAAGGTAGAGCCTGAGGTAAGCTATATCTATGCCTGGCGTGGGCCACAGGATCAATATCCCTGGGTAAAAACGAGGCAAGCCACCGCCTATGTAAGGGTAAAAAACGGACAACCTTTTGTTTTGGGAGGACTTCTTAATAAGGAGGACAAGAAAAATTTATATAAAGTTCCTCTATTTAGTGATATTCCTTGGCTGGGAAATCTTTTTAAATATGAAAAACATACTGTTTATGATTCAGAGTTAATTATTACTGTTGTCCCTACAATTGTTAGTGGGGAGTTTTAAAGTGTGAAAAGTTTTAAAAAGGCGTATTACGGAGATGAAAACAAATAGAAAAAAGGAGAATTTTACATTAGTTGAGGTTATCTTAAGTATTCTTATCATCTCTCTCATTGCTGCTGCAGGTTATTTTTCTTTTGTTGTTTTGCAGAGAGCAACCGAAGATGCTCATAATCGCAGTTTAGCCGTAGCTTTAGCTTTAAAGAGTGAGGAGGAATTAAGAAGAATAGCGCAGAGTAATTTTGATAGTTTGGATTCTGCTGATGTTAAAAATAAATTTGATAGTTTTTCTGATTCGGTGAATTTTCCTCAATTTACAAGAACACTAAGTGTTTCTCCTTTTGCAGGAAGCACAGAGATAAAAAGGGTAGAGGTGACTATAAGTTGGAATGAACGGGGAAGAACACGCAATTATAATTATTCCTTTCTTCTTTCCCGTCCTCCTCTCCCTTTACCTGCCGATATCTGTGGCAGAGTCTTTGATAAAAATACCAACAATCCTATTAATGGTGTAACGGTAAAAATAACCTGTGCTACAAAGCCTTCGCTTTCTTACGAGCATATAACAGGAACTGTAGGATGTAGTGGTGTTGATTGTAGCAGTGGAGGAGGATATACTTTTGCTAATGTTGATCCTACTACAGGAACGCGCACATTTAATCTTTATCCTAATGAATGTAATATTTGGAACCTTTCTGTTTTGGAGAGTTCAAAGTATTATAAATATGACCATCCCAACCCCATAACTATTTTTTCAGGAAGGGAAATCCAAGTTCCTGATATTTATTTAACTCCAAAACCTCAAGCCGCTCATATCAAAGTAAGTGTTATAGATAAGGAAAGTGGAAATCCTTTAGCTTCACTTTTAAACTTATATCAGGATGGTATTCGTAAAAGTGATAAAGATAAATGGGCTCCTGCAGATTGGAAAATAGAATTTGAGAAGGGAGTGAGTAAAAAATGTTTCACAGTTATAACTGGTCATCAGGATTATTACTATCCTTACCGCTACAATAAACATTGTGGAGATTTCTGTGATCCTGAGGGCTGGGGTAAAAGTTATAACTATCGTGGTTGGTCATCAGCAGTAGTACAAGAAGATGGAAGCGTGATTTGTGGTAATCCCTGGGAGGGTTCTGAAGCGACAGATAGAATATGCGTAACTCCAGGCTCTACTGTTAATATCACTATCCCTTTAGTTGAAGTCCCCACAGCCACTCTTAAAGGATATATAAAGACTGAAGGGGGAGAAAAGGTGGCAAATGCAACTATATATGTATATTGGCATTCATGGGGTTGGTGGACAAGTACAAACTCTGACTCAGGTGGCCATTACCAGATAGAGATACCCGCTGCTCAGGAGTTATTTCCGGATGATGTAGGTCATTATTTAATAATTAGGGTATATGGGAAAGTTGGACAGGGTTGTTGTGATGAAGAGATAAATTCTAGTATAAGCGAAAAGGTAGGACCTGTATGGAGAGGCGATGTTATAGACAGAGATTTTGTTCTCCCAGGCACAATACAGAAATGTGGAGATGTAAAAGGTTATATTTATGATGGAAAGACAGGTAATCCTGTTAGTGGAGCAAGAGTAGAAGTAGCCGGTAGAAGTGAAAATAGTGATAGTAGTGGTTTTTATCATTTTAAATGTGAAGATTCTTCCTGTCCTTGCAAACCCGGTGGTTCTACTCCCAGTTATAAATGTTGCCGTCTTCCTACAGGGAAAAGAGAAGTAATAGTAAGAAAAAAAGGAGATTATTATCCTTTCTCAAGCTATTATTGGTGGCGTTATGATTGGGTAGATGGAATACGACTTCGCAGTGGATATTTTTACAATCAAAGTTTTATTCCGGAAGTAAATATTCTTAACAAGCAGACAGTAAGTTACGATGTTAATCTATGGCCTATTGGATGGGGAAAAATTATAGGACATGTTAAAGATGCAAACACAGGAGCAGATATTAAAGGAGCAAAAGTTACCCTTACTCTTCAGGCAGGTATAGGAAAAAAGATTGCCACTACTGATGTAAATGGAAATTTTCAATTTAATAAGGTAATTGAAAGCTGGCCTCCTCCTTCTCTTCCAGCCACTTCTTATTATAATCATACTATACGCAAACACTCTTTAAAAGTAGAGGCATCAGGCTATTATGCAGTAACAATAAATAATATTGCTTTAAATGATGGACAAATTTTAAATTTAGGAGATATTACTCTTACTCCAGAAGGAAGTTTATAAAAAAAGATGAGAGAAAAAAGACTGTATTTGGTAAGATGTTTTACTTTAGTAGAGATGGTTGCTGTCTTAGGCATTATTGGTATCAGCTCTATTATTTTTTACCAAACATTTATCTTTAACTGGTCTGCTTTGGAAAGAGAGATTGCCCGTATAGATTTAGATTTAGAGGCAAACCAAATTGTAGAACAAATCTCTTTTGATGTAAGAGTAGCTGCAGGCAAGACCATATCTGCAGGAGGAGATACTTTACAGCTCACGTATCCTTCTGGTAACCTGACTACTTATAGATTCCTTCTTAATCCCACTACAGGAAAAAATGAGCTTCAGATGATAAAAGGAGGGGTCACCACAACTCTTTCCCAAAATGTAGATTTGGCTAATTCAAATTTTCAGGATAATGGGGAATCTGTAATAGTAAATTTAACTTTAGTAAGAGAACTTTTTGGGATAAAAAGAACACAGATTATAGTAAGACGAAATATAGAGATATTTTTGCGTAATTTATGAGAAAAAGTTTTGCTTTAATATTAGCTATTCTTATAATGTTTTTTTTGGCAACTCTTTTAGGAGTAGCCTTCTTAAGGTCTAATATTCAACTTCGTGAAATTGAGATAAGAAGAGCATCTCTTTATGCTTTTTATGCTGCTGAGTCAGCTATAGAGAGAGCAGTATTTGAATTAAGAAGAGATAGAAACTGGCGAAATGGTTTTGGAGATGAGAATCATCCTGTCTCTTTAACCTTGGCTGATGGGACAGTTGTAGGTTTCTATTGGATAGATGCTGATGGAGCAGATGATACTTCAGGAACTCCAGATGATGAGATTCAGAATGGTGGTGCTTTCGGTACATGGCCACAGACTCTCTGGGTTACCGCTCATGGACAGGATGCAACCAGAAGAATAACCCGAATTATCCGTGCTCGTATAGCTACCCAGAGCCCTGCAGAATATTTTGTATCTACCCCTCGAGATTTAGTAATAGGAGGAGGAGCCAATATTACAGATAGTGATTTATTGGGAAGAAATGTTGTTTTTCAACCCACTGCTCCTATAAATATAAATGGAGGGAAGGTATATTATATATTCAATATAGATAATGAAGATGATGCCAATGTTCATGTAGATGCGGATAAAGATGGAGTTGAGGAAGAAACTCCTGATGATATACAACAAGTTCCTCCTATAACTTTCCCTTCCTTAGATTTAAGCTGGTATAAAAGTCTTTTTGATTTTGATGGTGATGGAAATCCTGAAGAGTTTTATGATCTTGATGGAGACGGAACTTCTGAGCCTACAGGTTATTATAGTAGTAGCCAGACTATATCAGGAACAATTGATCACGACCTACCCAACTATCAAGGGCTCATCTTTGTAGATGGAGATGCGCATATTTCAGGTAATGTTACTCAATCTATGCATATTGTTGCCTCAGGTAATATCTATATAGAAGGAGATATCACCTGTAGTGGTACAGCCCAGATAGGGCTTTCTGCAAAAAAAGATGTGATTATTCCTTATAGTGCAGGGAACCCAGATATTAAGATTGAGGCTTATATTTTTGCTGATGGGGGAAGATTTATTGCAGAAAAAGGCATCAATCCTAAAGGCACACTTACATTTAAAGGAGCAATTACTGTAAGAGGGAAAGAAGGAGAATCTACTAGTGTGGCTCTTAATATCTATCCTCATAGAAATTATAGGTATGATTCAGATCTTAGTAGTAATCTCACTATTCCCTTCATAAGCTTTATCGCCAATATAATAGAGTGGGAAGAAATTAAATAATTTTTATGCCTAAAATAATTTTTTTAGGAACCGCAGCTAGTGTTCCTTCGCCCTTGAGAGATAATACCTCCTTAATCTTTATCTATAAAAAAGAGGTTATTCTTATAGATTGCCCAGGAAGTATTCATTTTAAATTGCTTAAAGCAGGTCTTGATTTTAAAAAGATAAAAAATATTATTATTACTCATCAGCATCCGGACCATTTTTATGGAATAATTGGTTTAATTCATGCTCAAGGATATTTAAACGATTCTCTTAATATATTTACTAATCAACCTACAATTAATCTTTTAAAAAATTTGATAAAAAAACTTAATTTGGATGAAAAAATTTATCCTAAAATTAAATTTTTCAATGTTTTTAAAAAAAGATTTTTCTATGGAAGCAAAAATTTTAAAATTAAAGCAATTTTAAATTCTCATATTAAAGATTCATTTGGGATAAAGATATTAATCAAAAACAAAAAGTCAATTGTTTATAGCTCAGATACTTCTTTTTCTCAAAACATTATAGAAGAAGCAAAAGGATCTGATTATCTAATTCATGACTGCACTGCTTCTTCTTTTTACTTTGGGAAACACCCTCAACTTTATAAGATGCATACCTCCGCAGAACTATTAGTAAAGATTGCTCACCAAACAAAAGCTAAAAAAATTATCCCTATCCACTTTCTTCTTTTAGAAAAGGAAGAAGAAAAAAGAATAAGAAAAGAGTTAAAACCTATAAGGAATAGATTGTTTTTCCCCAAGGATTTCTCTGTAATTTCTCTATAGAATAGTAGATATCGCAGAAACTAAAAATCTAAAGTTACCTCTCCCCAAAAAAATAACTTTTTCTTAAATGCAACAACTATCCCCCAAAGAAAAGGAATTTTTTTTGCTTCTCTAAGTATTCTGTAAATATCTCTTTCTTTTTTTATTCGATTAGAAAAGGCGGTGGCAAAAGCATCTGCTAAAATAGAGTCAGAAGCAACTATGGTTACAAGATCTGCATCTCCAAAATTTAAACTATGTCCAATCTTAGAAGATGAAGAGGCTATCCCAAAAGGTTTCTCTTTCTTTTTTAATTTAATGGTTATAAAAGAAGGAGAAAAATTCTCTCCCAAATATAGCCCAATTTTTTTATCTTCATTTATCTTAAGGAATAAATCTCCTCCATTTTCGATGATGACTTCAGAACATATTTTAGCTAAATTATTACCTACATACCAGCTTATTGCTCCCGCAACCGTCGAAAAAGGTCCCACTCCTGCTTTAGTCGAGGAAAATATCATATCTTTAACTATTGAGGGAGCTTGTTTATCTATATCTATAGGAACAAGAGAAGAGAAAAAAGAAGGATTAGTTTTTATATAAGAGGCAACCTCCTCATAATAATTTTTTACTATCTTCCTGACTTCTTCTTTATCTAAAGCTTTATCCGTGGAAATAAAAAGATCTGTCTCCTTATAACTTATCTCAAAAGAAAACTCCTTTTTACAGAAAAGTCGATAGAATCGTTCTTCATACTTCATCTTAAATATTTAAGAACCACGATTTTGGTAGGATAATTTAACTCCTGTTTTTTTATCTCCAGAACTTCTTTTTCTTCAACATTTTCTTTTCCTTCCAAAAATTTTTCCACTCCATCAATGCTGAATCCTAACTTAGGAGTTTTATAGTGCATAGGAATAGCAATCTTAGGTTGGATTTTATCTATAAGCTGACTAGCCTCCTTAGCGTCAATAGTAAATGTTCCTCCCACAGGGATAAGGGCAATATCAATATCCTTTAACTTATCATAATCTAATTCTAAAGTTCCCAAATCACCAAAATGAGCAATTTTTATATCCTCAATTTCTATTATGAAAATTAAATTTTTACCACGCAAGGCTCCCTTTTCTTTATCATGAAAACTTAAAAGTGCCTTAAGTTTCACTCCTTTCTCTTCAAATTCTCCTTCCTTATCAAAGATTTTAGCTTTTCTGAACTCCTGAGTATAATTGTGGTCAAAATGCTGGTGTGAGACAGTTACTATATCCGGATCAATTCCAATGGAATCATAGCCAACAGTTTGGTCATAAGGATCGGTAATAATTTTTGTTCCTTGAGAGGTCTCCATCAAAAAACAAGCATGCCCTAACCAGCTTATTTTCATTTTACCTCCTTTCTTAAGTTCAAAATTTCCTTTACTGCTTTAAGGGGATTTTTTCTCTTAATTATCGGTCTTCCCATTACAAAAAAATCTACTCCTGCATCTTCTGCTTCTTTAACTGTTGCTACTCTTTTTTGATCATCATTAGTTTTTTTGGTGCGAATTCCTGGAGTAATTGTAATAAGCGAAGGAAATTTTTCTTTAATTTTTTTTACCTCCCACACACTGCATACTACCCCGTCCAATCCTGTCTCATAAGCAATTTCAGCCAGGTTTAATACTTCTTCTATTTTTGCCTCTTGAGAGGTTAATACAGTCACCCCAATGATTTTTGTTCTTTTTTTGTTTTTTTTACCTATAATTTCTTTAAATCTTAAAATATTTTCTTTTCCCATTTTAAGATGAAGGGTAAATCCCCATAACTTTTTTTTAAAAATTATTTTTGCTGCTTCCGCCACGGTATTAGGAATATCAAAAAATTTTAAATCTAAAAATACATCCACGCCTTTCTTTATCAACCAATCAATAATTTCTGGCCCAAAAGCAGTATAAGCAATCAGTCCAACTTTGAATTTTTTTACTACAGGATAAAGAGAATTAACAAGAAATTTCAGTTTTCTTTTATCTGATATATCTAAGGCAACAATTAATTTATCCTCAAGCATAAAGGAGCTTTCCGATGATTTCTTTTATATCTTTTATTCTTTTCTTTTTTAAATATGAGGTTATTCCCAAAGCAATTTCTTTAGCAATATTAGGATTTGACAAAACCGCTGTTCCTATACTTACATAATGGGCTCCCACAAGAAAAAATTCTAAAGCATCCTGCCATCTGCTTATTCCTCCTCCTCCAATAATGGGTATTTTTAAAGATTGGGCAACTTTGTAAACACAATAAAGAGCAAGAGGTTTAATTGCCTTCCCAGAATAACCTCCAAATTTTTCTCCCAAAAAAAACCTTTGATTTTCTACATCTACTGCTATCCCCAAGTAAGTATTTACCAAAGACAATATATCTGCTCCTGCCTCATACGCTTTTTTGGCAACTTTGGTAATATCTTTTACTTGGGGAGTTAGCTTAATAATTAATGTTTTTTTTGTCTTCTCTCTTATTGTTTTGGTAATTTTATAAGTCAATTTTTCATCCTGTGAGATAATTTTTCCTTTTATATTAGGGCAGGAAAGATTTAACTCAATAGCGAATATCTCTTTTATTTTATTAAGTTTTTTTGTTATCTCTACAAATTCATCTAAATTTTTACCGGCAATACTTACAATAAAAGGTATGTTTAATTTTTTTATAAGAGGCAATTTTTCTTTTAAGAATATATCCAATCCTGGATTTTCCAAACCAATAGAGTTAAGCACCCCACAGTCTAACTCAATTATTCGGGGAGGTCTGTTTCCTTTTTTAGGATGAAGAGTGATTGTTTTCGTTACAAAAGCACCAACAAAATTAAAATCAACAATATCTTTAAATTCTACTCCATACCCAAAAGTTCCTGAGGCATAAATTATGGGATTTTTTAGTTTTTTTTCTCCTAATGTTACCCCCAAATTAATTCTCTTCACAATTTTTACAATTTATTTTTTAATAAGTTACTTAACTTTTTCATTTCCCCCAAATCATCTTTAAAGCTACACCTAAAAGGAATAATCCAAAAATTTTCTTAAGTAAATTATCCGAGATTTTATGTGCCAGTTCTGCCCCAAAATAACCTCCAATAAAAAATCCTAAACAGACAAAAATAGCGATAGGAAGATTTACATTGCCTTCTTTATAGTATTTTAATGCCGCAAGAAGTCCAATAGGAGGAACCATTATCGCTAAGGTTGTTCCCTGAGCTTGATGTTGAGTAAATCCTAAAAGATATACTAACAGAGGTATAAGAATTGTTCCTCCTCCAATACCTAAGAAACCACTCAATATTCCGGCAATAAGCCCCATTATTAAAAAGAATAAAAAATTTTGCACATCTCCTCCTTTTTAGAAACTGGGCTCAATACAAAAAGTTTTATATTTAAAAGAATTTTTAAGCCCTCCCCTGATAAAATAAAGATTAGTCAGATATTTTATCTTTGCAAACTCTCTCCATTTATTATAAGGTTCAATGTTGAAAGCACTTTTAAAGTATTTAAAGACAAAATAGAGAAAAAGAAAAAGGTTTGCCCAGCTGAAAAATCTAATCCAGAAGGATAAAGAGAATATCCATTGAAGAATAAAAAATAAAAGAAAAAGTGCTCCAAAGATATGCATAAGATGGAAATTGCCGATATAGATAAAACCTTTTACAGGAAAAGTAAAACGGAAAACTGGATGATTAGGGTATTTACCAATAAATTGAAAAATAATTTCCATAAAGGATTCAGCATGCGCAGAAAGCAAAGGAGGATGTGCTTCTCCATAACTTCTCCACACTTTAAGCAGAGATTTTAAATCTGCCCGATGCATATGATCTACACTTGCCTGAGGCAAAAAGTAAAACTTCCACCCCTTTTTTCTTACTCGCAAACCTAAATCAATATCTTCTCCTGTAGGCAAATCCCAAAATTTTCTTTCTACTGAATCTAAAGCCTCTTTTCTATAAGCAACATTGGCGGTAACAAAAAAATAAGCGTTATGACCACAGATTTCGGTAGGATAGTGAGGGATGTAATTCTCTTTATCAGGAAAATATCCTTCTTCTAAATTCCCATAACGCCATGCTACACGATTAAATCCAAAAGCCTGGCAATAAATCTCAATTAAATTATTAGGGTCTACTTTTAAAGTAAAAATTTCGCCTCCCACAGCACCAATTTTTTCATCTTTCTCAAAAATTTTTAGCATTTTATAAATCCAGTCTGAGCAAGGAGCACAATCTCCATCAGTAAAAAATACAAAATCTCCTCTTGCTTTTTCCAGTGCTTTTGTGCGTGCAAAACCGGGGGAGGGGCAATCAGGAATTTCAATTAATTTTATATAATTTCTTTCTCTCTGGTAGTTTTTAATAATAGAGACAGTTTTATCTTTACTTCCTCCATCGGCAAAAATTATCTCTAATTTATTGCGAGGATAATCTATTTTGTTTAGATATTGAAAAGTTTTCTCAATAGTTCTTTCCATATTCTTTACCGGAATAATAATAGAAACAAATCTTTCCATCTCGCCTCCTTACTTAAAATATCTCTTTTAAATTAAAAACAGGACCATCTTTACACACTCTTTTATACCCTTCTTTTGTGGATGTTACGCATCCCAGGCACGCTCCCACCCCACATCCCATAAATTGTTCTAATGAGGCAAAGGCTTCTATGTGAGGAAATCTTTTCAAAAGTTGAGCTAAATTATATAACATTGAGTTTGGCCCACAAGCATACAGTTTTAGGGGAGAAGAAAGATTTAAAGAAGAAATTTCTTTCTCTAAAAGTTCTACCACATCTCCTTTAAATCCTTCTGAGCCATCTTGAGTAGCGACAAAAATTTTAAATCCTAATTTTTTAAATTCTGACAAAGTAACAAGTTCTTTTTTACTTTCTGCTCCAAAAAAAAGAAAACGCAATCCCTTTTCTATTCTTTGAGCTAAAAAAAGCAAAGGAGCAATACCAATTCCCCCGGCAACTAAAATCACTGATGCAGAAGGATAAATTTTAAATCCTTTACCTAAAGGCCCTAAAATATCTAAGAAATCTCCCTTTTTATATGTAGAAAGAATTTTTGTTCCCTTCCCTTTTACTTTGAAAAGAATAAAAATGTTTTGGCCTTCTATTTTATGGATACTAAACGGCCTTCTTAAAATTGTAGAATTTATTTTAAAATGAAGAAATTGCCCGGGTTCACTTTTTTTAGCTAAATAGGGAGATTTAAAACTTAATCTATAAATTTTATGATTTAATTTTTTAATTTCTTCTACTTGTGTTTTCAATATTTTCATTGTTTACTGATAATACTATACAATAAAAAAAGATTTGTCAATCATTTAAATACGTGGAGTTTACCCATTTTTTTCAAGTATCCATAAATGATAGAAGAAGTTGTTTAG
>CAZESF010000004.1:0-22744 GCA_964515205.1 uncultured Planctomycetia bacterium | reverse complement strand
TTCTTTGAGGAGTTAAAATGGAATTAAAAGTAGATCAATTTTGCCGACGCAATCAAATAAATGCATTAAATTGACAATTACCATTCTATCGTGTAAGATACTTTAAGATGAAATTTAGATTAAAGGATAAATTGTTAAGATTTATTCCCTTTCAAGGCAAAGATTTTATCGGTTTAGATATAGGGAAATCTCTTATTAAAGCATTAGTAGTCAAGAATTCAAGAATAGATAAGTTTTTTATAGAGAAAAATAATCAAAACCCTATTCCGTTATTTGTTAACTGGATAAAGAAAAAAAAATTGGCACATTTAGAAATACGTTTAAGTATAAAAGAAGAAAGCGCTCTTTTACGTTACATCTCCTTTCCCAAGGTAGATAAAAAAAGGATTAAAGAAGTATTTGAGTATGAAGTTACTCGTTTTGTTCCTTTTAGTAGAGAAGAGGTTTATTTTGATGTAGCTATTTTAGATGAAAATTATTCGGAAAAGGAATTCCTTCTTCTTTTGGCAGTAGCAAAAAAAGACTTTATTGACTCCATAATTAAGCAATTCCAAGAAAATGATCTTAATCTCACTGCTATTATTCCTAACAGTATTAATTTAATAAATTTATATTTAGCTTCTTCTTCAAAAGAGGAAAATGTAGCTTTATTAGATATAGGGTTAAGTTCTACTCTACTTAATTTAGTTAAGAAAAAGCTGCCTTGTTTAAGCAGAGAAATAAAAATTGCTCTTTTTGATTTTTTAAAAAAATTATCCAAAAGAGAAAAATTAGATTTTGCCCAATTGGAAGAAGATATCTTTCTAAAGAAAAAGGAATTTTCCCAGATAAAGGAAGTAGTTGAAGATTTTGGATGGGAACTCTCTCAGGAGATAAAAAGTTCCTTTGATTATTTTGAAATAAATTGGGGGCAAAATATAAATAGAATTTTTCTTTCCGGGGGAGGAGCAAAGCTTAAAGGATTAGAAAAAACACTGGCTAATTCCTTAGGTATTCCTGTAGAGATTTGGAACCCATTGAATAATTTCAAAATAAAATATCCCCAGGAGTTTTTTGAACAAGGAGAGATTTTGGCAACAGTATTGGGAATGGGTGTATGAGAAAAATAGAGATTAATCTTTATCCTTTTTCTTCTTCGAGAAAAAAGGTTGATGTATTAATAGAGAAGTATTTTCCTTTTATATTTTTAGGCTTTCTTTTTCTTTTTTTAATAAATCTCCTTTTGTTTTTTTTGAATGGTTTTGTTTCTTTCCCTTTGAAAAAATTAGAACAAAGATGGGAGAAGGTTTCCCCCCAAATAGAGAAATTGAATGGTTTAAAGAGAGAGATAAATAAATTAAAGATAAGAAATTCAGATTTAGAAAATTTCTACCAAAATAGAGTTTTTATTTCACATATTTTTGCCGATATTTTTAAAGCATTACCTAAAAATATGTGGCTGGAAAAGATTGCTTATAGCAATAGAAGATTGTTTCTTTCCGGATATGTGGTTAAGTGGAAGGAAGAATATTTGGCAACAATTGATACATTTATTAAGAATTTAAAAAAAGAAGAATATTTTTCTAAAATTTTTAAAAATTTAGCATTAAAAGATACAAGAAAAACTGAGTATAGAGGCAGAGAAGTCACTTATTTTATTCTTCAGGCAAGATGAAGAAAAAAAATATTTATCTTATCTTTTATCTTTTATTTATTTTGCAATTGGTTCTTCTGCCTCCTTTGGTAAAAAAAATTATTAAGAGTTTAACATCTTTATCTAAGTTGAAAAAAGAGATTTTTCAATATGAAAAGGATGCAAAAAATGAATCAACTTTCCTTCAGGAAAAAGAAGCGTTAAGAAAAAAGAATATAGAATTGGAAAGTAGAATTATTTCTTCTCAAGACATTGCCTCAGTATCTGCTTATATCTCAGAAAAGGCAAAACAAAATGGAGTAGAGATATTAAAAATTACTTCTCAAAGTTTTCAACTGATTAAGGAAACACCTCAGAATAAGTTTTTTTACTTTCCTTTACTTATTGAAGCAAAGGCAAGTTTTCATAATTTAGCTTATTTTCTTAATTGTTTGGAGCAAGGATTATATCTTTTAGAAACGAAAGAAATTATCATTGAGAATAACTGGCCTACACATAAGATAAAAATGGTGATTTGTGCTATTGGTAAAGAATAAATGAAAAAGTTTATTTTCATTTTAATTTTTATCTTTATTTTTATTTTAACAAAGGCAGAAAAGTTTAAATATCCTTATCGTAGTTTTTATAATCGTGATCCTTTAAAGCCATTGATTGATGAGCAGGGGAAAATAGTTATTTCAGAAAAAAGAAGAGGATTTATTCTTCAAGGAATAGTTTATCGAGGAGAATTCAATTCGGTAATAATAAATAATACTCTTTATAAAGAAGGAGATATTATTGAAGGATTTAAAATAAAAAAGATAAAGGAGAATAAAGTAATTTTGGAAAAAAAGGGCAAGGAGTTTATTTTGAAATGGGAGGGGGAATGAAAAAACTTATTTTCTTTCTTTTCCTCTTTATCTTTCTTAATTTAGTTTCTTTTGCTCAAGAAAGTATAATTAAAGCTTTAAAATTTAAAGATGTAGACATAAGAGTAGTACTGGAGGCAGTTGTTCAGAAAGCAACTCGTGATGGGGAAAAAGTAAATATTATATTTTCACCGGAGGTGAAAGGATTAGTTAGTGTGGATTTAGAAAATGTGAGTTGGCAGACAGCTTTAGAAGCAGTTTTAAAAACTTATAATTATGGTTATGAGTGGGTGGGAAGAAATATCATTTTGGTAGATACCTTAGAAAATATTGCCGAACGTCGCAAAAAAGAAGCAGAAACAAAAATTGCTGAACCCTTAGATACTCAAATATTTGTTTTAAATTTTGCAAAAGTGAAAGAGATAAAGCCTACAGTTGAGAAGATGCTTACTCCTCAGGGAAGACTTACTTGTGATGAGAGAACGAATACTTTAGTGATTACTGATACTCAATCAAATTTAATGAGGCTGGAAAAAGCAATTAAAGCTATGGATACAATTACTCCTCAAGTTTTAATTGAAGCAAAAGTTTTAGAGACAGATTTAGATTTAACAAGAAGATTAGGTATTAATTGGAATATATCCGCAGCTGTATCAGCAAGTAAACGACCCCACATTTGGCCTTTTACTACACATTCAGAAAATAAATATTTGAAAAACTCCGATTTTTCCTCCACTACCTCTGGTTTTGCTTATGGAACATTGGATGCTTCAACCCTCTCTGCAGTATTGGAGATAATTTTTAATGATCAAAATACAAAGATTTTATCTATGCCTAAAATCACCACTTTAGATAATCATACAGCAACCATTGATGTGGTTACCGAAGACCCTGTTCCTAACTATACTTATAATTCAGATACAGGTAGTTGGGAGATTGCCGGATACGATTGGGTAAAATACGGGGTTTCATTAGAAGTTACCCCTCAGATAAATAGGGAAGGTTTTATTACTCTTACTGTTAAACCTGTAGTAAGTGAGAATTTGGGAGATAAAGAGTTTACAAGTAGTTCAGGAGCTATAGCAAAAATTCCTAAGCTTTATACTCAGACTACCTCAACAAAAGTAATGATAAAGGATGGCGAAACCCTTGTTCTTGGAGGATTAATTCGTGATAAAGTTGTGGATACCGTAAATAAAGTTCCCATTTTAGGAGATTTGCCTATTTTAGGTTTCTTTTTTAGACATAAAGGTAAAATAGTAGAGAAAAAGAATCTTTTGATTTTTATTACTCCTAAAATAATTACTCCTCATAAATAAGGAGAGGAAAATGCTTAAAATAAGAAGAAGAGTTTATGCATTTTTTAATTATATCATTTTTTTCTGGACATTAGGCTGGCTTTTTCTAATCTTTAAAAAATTCTCCTTAGATTTTAAAAATTGGTTTTCTGATTCTTTTTTTCTTGTGACTCCCTGGCTTTCGGGATTATTTTCCCTTTTGCTCATCCAGAGATTTATTAGATTTATCCAAACCAGCCGCAGTTTCTATGAATTTAGAATTAGAAAAACATATCTTCTTTTAGGATTCCTTTTGTATATATTTTTTATTGCTTTAGTTCCTTATTTGTTAACCCAAGCTCCTCAGGGTTACCAGTATCATTATAATTTTGTTATCATTGCTATGAATATACTTTTTTTCTCTATGCTTTTTGAGAAGATAAGTTTTTTTAAAGTAAAAAGAGTACGTCTACATCCTGTTTACTCACGAAATCAGATAATTATTTTCTCTTTATTTCTCTTTGCCACCTTATGTTTAGTTTATTGTGGTTCTACAGCAATTCCTGATGATTCATTAATATTTTTGGGGATAGTTTTGATTATATTTGCTTTTCTTAAACGCAGTGGATATGAGTTTAATTGTCCTTATTGTCTTAGAGTATTGAAGATTTCCTTTCCTCCAAAAATACCTTATCAGCTTGAATGCAATTATTGCAAAAGAAAGATAAAAATAGAGCTGTATAAAGAAGGCAAACTCTTTAGTAGAAAATTTCTTATAGCCTCTAAAGTTTGAATAAAAAGTTGGAGAATACTTAATGTATACATATTCCTTAAGAATAAAATTGTATCTCTCAGTCTCGGTATAGTTATTTTAAATTGAGAATTTAACCATCCTTTATACTTTATTATCCTAACCATACACAATTGAAGATACGTCTTAGATTCTGATATTTATAAAAAACCCAATTCAACCTACGAGGTTGAACTGAAAAATGCAGAAATAATTTGCAAAAATAAATCCTTTAACTTAAAAACAATAATCCACACATAAGTTCACGATCGTGAGTTTATATGTAAATTATTGGAGTAAAGGCAGTGTAAAATAATATTGATGCCATGAGTATCAATTGGGGATGCAATCCACAATTAAAAATATTTTGAAAAAACTAAATTTTGTTGTAAAATCTTTTTCATGGAGGAGAAAAGAAAATTTTTAAGATTTCCTATTTCTCTGGATATAGAAGTAGATGAAGAAGGAAAAGTTTATTCGGGAAAAGCGAAAGATGTTTCTCGAAGTGGAATGAGATGTTTCTTTGAAGAGTTTGATTATTCTCCACAGACAATGGTAAATTTTAAAATACAAAGACCTTATAAAGATATCTTTGTCCCTTTCAAGGGAGAAGTAATATGGAAAAGAAAAGCTCATTTGGGGTGGGAGATAGGAATAAGAATAAAAGAGATTCCCTTATCTTTAAAAAGTGAAATTTTAGAATTAGGTTATCGAATCTGGTTGGAGGATAAAGGTGTTAGATAAGATTGTTTATATTTTGCCTTTTTTTGGAATTTTGGGTATTTTTATAGCCCTTTTTATTTATTTTTCTATAAAAAGGAGAAATGAAGGTTCTCAAAGGATGAGAGAGATTGCTTCACAAATTCATGAAGGAGCTTTAGTTTTTTTAAAAAGAGAGTATAAAATAATCATTCTTTTTGTTATCGTGGTATTTTTTATCCTCTTAAGATTTTTAAATTTAGGAACAGCATTAGCATATGTGGCGGGAGCTTTTTCTTCCATGCTTGCTGGATTTTTTGGAATAAAAGCAGCTACACGCTCAAGCAGTCGCACAACGCAGGCAGCAATTGAGGGAGGTACACCTCTTGCACTGGAGGTAGCTTTTTTTGGAGGTTCGGTTATGGGAATATCTATTGCCAGCTTAGGGCTTTTAGGAATAAGTATTGTTTATATTCTTACAAAAAATTCTTCTATCATTAACGGATTTGCCATGGGAGCTTCATCCATCGCTTTATTTGCACGAATTGCGGGAGGAATTTATACAAAAAGTGCGGATATTGGTGCGGATTTAGTAGGTAAGGTTGAGGAAGGAATTCCTGAAGATGATCCGCGCAATCCTGGTGTAATTGCTGATAATGTAGGAGATTGTGTAGGGGATACAGCAGGGATGGGAGCAGATTTGTTTGAATCTTATGTAGGTTCTGTTGTGGCAACGATTGCTATTGGAGCAACTCTTTCATCACCTTTTTTATGGATGGCACTGCCAATTCTTTTGATTGCTTTAGGATTAATTTCTTCTTTATTAGGTGTTTTCTCTATAAATATTTTTAAAAAAATTAATCCTCAATCAGCTTTGCGTTTTGCTACTTATACAAGTGGAATAATTTTTATTTTTTCTACATATTTTTTTATTCGTTATTTTGTAAAAGACTTAAATGTTTTCTGGGCAATTTTAAGTGGTCTTTTGACAGGAGTTTTAATTGGTTTGGAAAGCGAGTTTTTTACCAGCGGTCCTCCCATAAAGACTGTTGCAAGAAGTAGCCAGACAGGACCAGCAACAACAATTATTACAGGATTAGCTACCGGATTTGAAAGTACTATTTTGCCCATAATTACAATTGCTTTATCTACTTATATTGCTTATCATGTTGCCGGACTATATGGGATTGCTATCTCCAGCGTAGGAATGCTTTCTACAATCGGAATTGTAATGTCTTGTGATTCTTATGGTCCTATTGCTGATAACGCAGGAGGAATTGCAGAGATGTCAGGTTGTTCTCCTCAAATAAGAAAAATTACTGATAAATTAGATGCTTTAGGAAATACAACTGCAGCTGTTGGGAAAGGTTTTGCTATCGGTTCAGCTGCTTTAACTGCTTTAGCTTTATTTTCTGCTTATCAGAAAGTAGCTCAGATTGAAGTAATAAATCTTTCCCATGCTCATACAGTAATTGGATTATTATTAGGGGCACTTATGCCTTTTGCCATTGCCTTTTTAACTCTGAAAGCGGTAGGACGTACAGCAAATAGAATGGTGATAGAAATTAGACGGCAGTTTAGGGAGATAAAAGGGTTAAGAGAAGGAAAAGCTAAACCAGATACCGCCAGTTGTATAGATATTGTGACTAAAGGAGCTTTACGAGAAATGATTGCTCCCGGCCTTTTAGCTTTAATTGCTCCTTTATTAATAGGATTTTTTATGGGGAAAGAGGCTTTAGGAGGGTTTTTAGCAGGAGCACTATCTTGTGGCGTTCTTTTAGGGATAATGATGACTAACGGCGGAGCCACTTGGGATAACGCTAAAAAATGGATTGAAGAAGGTAATCTGGGAGGTAAGGGTACTTCTACGCATGCTGCGGCAGTAGTTGGTGATACTGTCGGCGATCCTTTTAAAGATACAACCGGTCCTTCCATGAATATCCTTATCAAACTTATGGCAATTGTTTCTTTAATTGTTGCTCCTTTGTTATGATTTCCTATTAACATTTAAGAGAAAGGGGTGAAACTTACCATTTTTTGTTTTTATCCAAAGATAGGTTTAGCTCTTCTCATTTGGCATTCATTTCTCTACATATCCTGAATGCTGTAACTTGACAAAATCTTTTGAAAATAAAATGTCAAGTTATGGTCGCAGTTTTTAAGAATCCTTACCCTACTTACCAAATCTCATTACACATCGGGTTTGAAATTACACCTCGGGTTTGATTAAATTAGTTTTTTAAGGAGTTAAAAAGGGGTTGGGGTTATATCAATTTTGGGGACGCAAACCACTAAGATTATTTTCTTGTAGTTATTTTTTCTTCAGGATAAAATACATAAAGATGGGTATAATAACAAGGAGAGGAGATAAAGGTTTCACATTTTTATTTCAAAAAAAGTTGAGAAAAGATGATAAAAGAATTGAGGCTATAGGAACGGTTGATGAACTTTCGTCTTTTTTAGGTGTAGCTAAAAGTTTGCTTTCTGAAGAAAAAAAGGAATTAATTGAAAATATTCAAAAAGACCTGTTAATTATAGGTGAAGCATTAGCAAAGGAACATTTAACTAAAGAAAAAATAAGTTTTATTAAAGAGAGAATAAACTGGTTGGAGAAGGAAATCGAAGATAGAGAAAGAAAGTTAAAAATTAATAAGTTTGTATTGCCAGGAGAAAACTTTTTATCTGCCTGGTTTAATATTGTAAGAGCTATAACAAGAAGATTAGAGAGAAAGGTAGTTGCCTTGAGAAAAAAAAATGAATACATATTGATTTATTTAAATAGACTCTCTGATTTCTTATTTTTGTATGCTCAGGAGTTTCAGAATTCTAAAGACGGAAAGGTGGGTATATGAATTTATTATCAACATTAGATTTTCATAATATACTGTTCCCTATAAGAAAAGTTATTTTATTTAAAAATAAATTTGTTATAATAGTTTTGAGAGATGATTAATTTATTAAGTAGTGAGATTAAACAAAAGGTATTAAAAAAGAGAAAAGAGATTCTTCTTACACGAATTTTGTTTTTTTTAATCGTTTGTGTAGGAATAGTTGCTTTGGTGAGTTATTTATTACTTAATGTATGGGAAGATAAAGGTAGAAAAATACTAACTAAAATTGTAGGGGATAGGGAAGAGGCAAGAAGAGCAGCAAAAAGAATTGATGATTTGAAGTCTTCATTGAGTCATTTAGAAGAAGAATGGAAGATATATAAAAATTTTTCTTCACGGAGAGTGATTTGGCATGAAAAACTTTCTCAGTTGCAGAAGATTATTCCTGAAGAGATGTGGATAAGAGAATTTTCTTTTAATATTGCCCGAGAAGAAGTTTCTTTAAAAGGATCTTTAATTAATCTTACCAATAAAAATCTTACTTATTTTTTAGGCGAATTTGTCAATAATATAAAGAATACTGCTTTTTTTAAAGGTTTTAAGAAGGTAATACTTTCTAAAGTGAGAAGACGCAACAAGGAGAATTTTGAGATAATGGATTTTAACTTGGATTTTATTTTAAGAGATTAGTCAATGGAAAGGCGGACAGGTAATATAATTTTATTAGTATTTTTCATAGGAATTTTTTGTGTATCGGGTTATTTTTTACATTCTAAAATAAAAAAAGTAAGGAAAATTAGAGAGGATATAAAAAAAATAAAGAAAGAATTAGCTGGATTTGGGAATTATCGGGAGAAGTTAAAAAGTTTAGAAGATGAGGTTTCTTGTTGGAAAGATAGAGTAGAAGGAGAAAAAGAATATCTTTTTTGGAAGGATGATATTTCTTTGTTTGTTAAAGAGATAACAAAAATAGCTAAAATTCTTTCAATAGAATTTTTCTCCATAGATTCTCACCCCTCCAAAAAAATCACCGCTTTTTCTAATCTGGGAATAAACATTATGAGGATGCCTCTTTCTATAAGTATGCGGGAGAATTTTTCTAAACTGGTAAAGTTTTTAAAAAGAGTAGAAAATCTTGGTAAATTTGTTAAAATAGAAAGGATAGAGATAGAATCAGGAGGTGAGAATATTTATCATCATCGGATAAAATTGATGGTGAGTGTGTTTGTATTGAAAAAGAAAGAAGAATGAGGTTTTTCTTTATATTAATTTTTTTATCTTTAACTTTTTTCTATAGTTATGCTTCTCAAAAAACGAGAGATCCCTTTGTCTCCTTAGAAAAATTGCTTTTAAAATCCACTTCTAATAAATCGGTAAATGTTTCTAAAAGAAGAAGTGGAGAGATAGAAAAGCTTCTCAATGCTTTGAAATTAGAGGGCATAATTTATTCTTCTCAAAATCCTCGGGTAATTATTAGCGAGAAGATATTGAAAGAAGGCGATAAGATTAGAGAATTTACAATTAAAAAGATTCTTCCTCATAAAGTTATTCTTCAATATGGCAAGAAAGAAGTAGAGTTAAAGATAGAAATTCCTTCTTTTAAGAATGCTTTAAAATCTGAAAAGATAAAAAAAGAAGGACAAAAAGAGATTAATTTTAAGATAAATTTGCCTTTTTGAAAGATTTTAGAGAATGAATATGAGAAAAATAATTTCGATCTTATTTCTTGCAGTTTTTATATTGAGTCCTATTTATCTTTTTTCAGAAAACAAAAAAGAGAAAAAAGAGAGAAAGGAGAAAAAAGAAAAGCTTCTTACCTTAGATTTTAAAGAAGCAGATGTTCGTGATGTGCTTCGAGCTTTAGCAGAGGTAGGTGAAAAGAACATTGTAATTAGTTCGCGTGTAAAAGGGAAAATAAGTATTAATTTGAGAGAAGTGAATTGGAAGGATGCTTTAGAGATGATTCTTTCTACTTACGGGTTAGTTGCTGATTACCGGAAAAATTATATAAGAATATTAACTTTAGAAGAGTTAAGAAGAGAAGAGGCAAATTTACCTTTAGAGTTGAAAGTATTTAATCTTAAATATGCTGATGCAGAAAGTATAGCTGATGTTGTAAAAGATTTTATAAGTACACGAGGAAAAGTGGAAGTGAATATTTCTACAAATACTATAATTGTAAGTGATACAAAGAGTAGTTTAAAGAAAATTGAAGAACTTATTCAAAAATTAGATACACGCCAGCCTCAGATTTTTATTGAGGCAATGCTTTTGGATGTGAAGGTTTCTAATGAAGAACAGTTAGGGGTGGAGTGGTCAGTATTAAAGGAAAGTAAAGGAGCTACACATGATGAACAGACTCTTTATCGGGGTGCAGAAGTAGATTTAGCTGCTTCAGGGACAATGCTGGCAATAAGATATGGAAAAAGTATTTTAGATAAGACTGATTTAAACGCTTTGGTAAATTTATGGTGTCATAATAAACAGGCAGAAATTTTAGCTAATCCACGTGTTTTAACCTTGGATAATCAAGAAGCGGAAATCAGTCTTACAGAAGCAATACCCTATGAGCAGACTACAATTACAGATCAAGGAACATATACAGTTACTCAATTTACTGAGGCAGGGGTAAAGTTAAAGGTCAAACCTCATGTGACCGGAGATTTAATTACAAGCAATATTGTTTTAGAAGAAAGCATTTTTACAGGATTGGTAGGTAATCAGCCAGCAATTGATAAAAGGACAGCAACATTAAATATGGCGGTGAGAAGTGGCGAGACAATAATTATTGGAGGTTTAAGAAAAAGAGATACCACAAAGACTATAGATAAAATTCCTGTTTTGGGAGATATACCTTTAATTGGAAATTTATTTAGAAGAAGAACAAAAACAACTACTGATTCTGAACTTCTTCTGTTTCTTACTCCTTATATCATCACTCAGCCGACAATGAGCGCGCGGGATAGAGAAAAACTTAAAAAATTTGAGGAGTTTAAATATCCAGAAATAAAAAGAGGAGAGATTAAACCCATGAAGTTGCCTGAGGTAAGATGATTTTTTTTATTTTAATAGTCATCTTTGGAATTTCTTTATCTACTTCTGATGCGAATAATTTGAAAGAATTAATAATAAAGAATAGTCTTTTATCTGAAAGGATTAACAGATTAGAAAGAAAAACAGAGCTATTGGAGGAGAAAATTTTAAGTTTAGCTTTATTGAAAGGAAGGGAAAAAGGCGAAGAGGATTTAGAGTTTCTTAAAGAAGGTTATCGGTTAGCTTCAGAAGGAAAATATAAAGAAGCAATTACTTTTTTTAAGAAAGTTTTAGATTCTTCCCATTATGCTTTTTTTGCTTATTATAACTTAGGATATATTTATGTTCAGTTAAGAGAGTATAAAAAAGCCGCTGATTGTTTTGAGAAAAGCTTACACTTTAGGGAGAATAAAGATGCTTATTATAATTTAGCGATGATTTATCTTTATCATTTAAAGGATTTCGAGAAGGCACAAAATTACTATAGAAAATATTTGGTACTTAAAAAATAATGTCTTTATTTTCTTTAAATTGTTTAGGTTTAGATATTGGTGAGTTTAGCGTTAAATTAGCTTATTTTAAAGGAAACAGATTATTTTATCTTTCAGAAAGATTCAAATTTTCTCATCCTTCCAAAAAAGTTATTGTTGATACTATTTTGAATGGATTAGCTAAACTAAATTATAAAGAAAAATTTGTAGTGACTTCCTTAAGAGGAGATGTGGTGAATTTACATTATACAACCTTTCCGTTAATGAGTAAGTTAAAACTTCTAAATGTTTTAAAATTAGAAATAGACAAATATTTACCTTTTAAGAGAGAAGAAACTATATTTGACGTAGAAATATTGAAGAAAGAAAAGCGAAAGATGTATGTGCTTATCGCGGGGACAAGAAAAAGTATCATTGAGGAAAGGCTTAGTATTATAAAAGAAATTGGATTAGAGCCTTATTTAATTACCACTGATTCCTTAGCATTAGTGGAAGCTTTCAAAAAAAGTAGATTTTTCTCTAAGGATATAGTAGCTTTATTGGATATAGGTTATAGCTTAAGTAAGTTAATATTTATAGAAAATGGAATTCCCTTTTTTTCTCGAGAAATAAAAATAGGTGATAGCCAATTTCTTGCTTCTCTTTGTGAAAGATTTAATATTGATGAGGAGAGAGCCCAAGAGTTGAAAAAGGAAATTACTTCTAATTCAAAAGAAGCAGAATTAGTTTTGCAGAGAAATTTTAAAAAATTGGCTGAGGAAGTGCAAATTTGTTTTGATTATTGTGAATATAGCTTTAAAAAGACCCCTTCTTTTCTTTATATCAGTGGAGGAGGGGCAAGACTTTCTTTTTTACAAAAATTTTTTTCTCAATACTTCAATCTTCCTGTCCAGGAATGGGATATATTAGAAAAATTTAAAATTCATTCTTCTTCAGACAGATTAATTTTTAATACTGCAATAGGATTGGTGCTTTCTGGAAGATGAGTTAAAATTTTGCGTTGGCTTTCTTTAATAGATTTTCTAATGAATTATTTGCCTTTTTAAGAAGAGATTCAAGTTCTTTTATTTTTTTCTCTTTCTCTTCAATTATTCTTTCCTTTTCCGAAATTCTCTCTTTTAGATATTTTATTTTCATATAAGCGCTTTCTAATTCCTTTTCTACGATCTTTTCTAAATGAGCATATTTTTCCTCTAAATTTTTAATTTTTCTCTCTTTTTCTTTTAGGTCATTTTTTAAATAAGCTATTTTTTTCTGCAAGAAGTGGTCTTGCGGAAAAGTGGAAAAGGATAAGAGATTAAAAAACAAAATATAAATTATAATAATCTTTAGAATTCTTTTCACAGAGTTAAGTATAGAATAAAGGAAAGAAAAAGTCAAGAGTTATACGCAGATTTATACACAAAATATTATCAAACCCAAGGTGTAATGAAATTTGATAAGCAAGATAGAGAAAAATAAGGTTAGATTTATAAATACATAAAACTTGTAGTCGTAACTTGACACTTTATTTCCAAAAGATTTTGTCAAGTTACAGACGGATAAATTTTTCTAATGAGAAATTTGGGTTGAATTTAAGTTATTTGAAAAAGAAAAAAGGATATATTATAATTTAAGTGATGCAGAAGGAAATATTTGTTGACGCACTTACGCAAGTTTTTAATCGTCAGTATCTTTATACCTATTTTCCTTCCCTTTTGAAGAAGGCAGAAAGAGAGAAGATTTCTATAGGTATATTAATGATAGATGTGGATAATTTTAAAAGAGTTAATGACGATTTTGGACATTTGACAGGAGATAGGGTTCTTAAAGAATTGGCGGAAATTTTAAAAAAGAACCTGTGTGAACAAGATAAGATAATAAGGTATGCAGGAGATGAGTTTATTATTATTACTGAAAAAGGAGAGATTTCTTATTTGAAAGAGATAGCTTCTCATCTTAAAGAAGAGGTAGAAAAGGCAGAATTCGAGAGTAATATTAAATGTACAATAAGTATAGGTATAGCTCGGTATCCTCAGGATGCAAAATGTCTGGAGGAGTTAATAGAACTTGCCGATCAGGCTTTATATTTTTCTAAAAGAAAAGGAAAAAACAAACTTTATCTAATTTCTGAAGTCAGAAAAGAAGAGATTGCTTTAAAGCTTGCTAAAACTTTATTCCCCTGTAAAAAGTTTATTGGCCGAGAAAAAGAGATATTAGAAGCAAAAAAATTTTTTGATAAAGCGTTAAGTGAATATAAACCATATTGTTTTTTTGTAAAAGGTGTTCAGGGAATAGGCAAGTCTCGTTTTCTTGTCCAGATAAATAATCATTTTAAAAATAAATGTTTTTATTTTTCCTCTGTTGGGGATAAGGAAAAGATAAAAATCCCCTACTATCTTATCACAGAAGCAGTTGAAAATTTTATTAAACAACAGAAAAAAGAATTTATAAAAGAAATCCTTTCCTCCCTTTCTCCACAGACGGTATCCCACCTTCTTCCTCTTTTTCCTCAATTAAAAGAAATTTTAGAAGTTGCATCTTCACAGGAAAAAATTGATTTAGACCAGCAATTCTTTTTATTTAAAGCATTTAGAGACTTGATTTTAGCTTTTTTAAGAAAAAGAGCCGTTCTTATATCTTTTGATAATCTTCATTACGCAGATTTAGCCACTTTAGAGTTAATCTATTATTTTCTTAAATCTCCTCATCAACTACCTTTACTTATTAACGGAGCTTATATTTTTCAAGGGTTAAAAGATGTAAAAATTCCTCTTTTGGAAATTTTGGGTAATTTTCGTAAGGAAGAAAGATTTAAGGAAATAACTATGGAAGGATTTAGCCGGGCGGAGATAAGAGAGATGATTGAGGCAATTTTTTCTGGACTTATTCTTCCAGAGATATTTATAGAAAAAATAGAAAAGAGTACTTTGGGCAATCCTTTTTTTGTTGAGGAAGCGTTAAAGTTGTTGATAGAGGAGAATATTATTGTTTATCAGGAGAATAAGTGGCAGTTGAAGGAAGGAGTGGGAAAATTAGATTTTTCATTTTCTATAGAGGAGATTATGAAGAGGAAATTATCTAAGCTGGATCCGGAAGTAAAAGAGGTTCTTTTTGAAGCAGCATTAATTGGACAAAGATTTGATGCGAAGACATTAAGTAAAGTACATAATCGAGATGAGGGGTATATTTTGGATATATTAGAGAAAGCAAAAAGTATGCATTTGATAAGTGAGGATATTTCAGGGGATAATTTTTATTTCAATTTTGTTAATCCTTTTATAAAAGAGACTATCTCTACAGAAGCAGAAAAAGCAGATATTAAAGAAAAGATAGATAAACAAGGAATTAATGCCTCTTTATCTAAATATCAAAAATTACTTCAGGAATTTTCTGAAAATATTTCTTCTCAAGATGTAGAAAGATACTTGGATGAGTTATCTTTAGAAGAACCTCTTACAGAAGAAATATATTTAGATTCTCAAACAACCCAAGAGATTTATGAGCTTATTCGGCTTATGGTTACTTCCATTAAAAACATTCGCTTGTTTCCTCCCACTAATTCTGTAAGAGTTAATCTTTTAAAAAACTCATATCAGTTGTTAAAGAAGATTTTAAATAAGATAGAAAGAATAAACTTTGAAGTTGTGGAAGGAAAGCTTTTTATAAATGGAAAAGTATTTTCTAAAAAAGAAGGGAGCTATCTTTATGTAGATTATTTTTTATCCTTATTGAAAGAGTTTAATATCTCTTCTGTAGGAATATATAAAGATGTTCAGGAGCAAGAGTTTAATCTATTTTTAGAAGGGTTGAGTTTTCCCCCTCAAGAGATAATTTCTCAAGGAGGATGGGGTAAGTTTTTAAAAGACATGGTAGTTACTCATATTAAGGTAAAAGAGAGCTATGAAGAAAAAGTTAAAAAGGAGAGAATGAAAGATGTAATGCTTTTAGATTATTTGGTAGGAAAAAGTCTAAATAAAGATTATTTTTTAGAGACACTTAGGGAATCACCAGAAAAAATTGCTCATTTGTTAAAAATACTTTCTTCTAAAGAGGTTTCTGAAGAGAAATTTAAAATTATTAAAGAAAATATAACGCAGATAGTAGAGGAGATAAAAAAAATTTCTGCCTCTGAGGAATATTTAGAAAAATTAAAAAAATTGGCTTCTTTGCTTGAGTCCCCAGTGAGAGAGAGGATATTTTCTGAGGAGGTAGAAAGGGAAATTTTACCTTCCGTTGAAGAAGTAGAGTCTGTAGATATTGTTGATTTAGTGGAAAAAGAATTTATAAAAAGTAAAGGTTCAATATTATCTTTAAGGGAAATTGTGAAAGATAATTTAGAGAATATGACGAGAGAAAAAATATATCAAGTTTTTCAGAAATTGAAAGAATTAGGAATTGATGAGGAATTAAGTTCTTTCATTGTAGGAGATATTTCTTTTAGGGAATTAAAAATAGATAAGAAGATTAAAATAATAGAGGATATTTCTTCTTATGATGAATCTTTGTTGGACGAAGAGATTTTAAAAGATATATTTACTGAGTTGTTAAATCTAAGGGAAGAAAAAGAGTTACTCCATTTTTTAAAAATAATTTTTTTCAAAATAGAGGAGGGAATTATAAAGGAAAAATCACGTATTTTAAATTTTCTCATTGAGTTTACTAATTCTACTTTTTTTAGTGGAGGAGGAAAAATTCCTTTTTTTATTTCTGTAATGTTGAAAGCTATTCTTACAGAGAAAGAAGTGGTTTTAAGAAATATTTTTTATCTTTTAAGTTGTGTAGTGAAAGAGATAAGTTATAGATTAAATCAGAATTTAAATGAAGAAAATGTTAAATATTATGCTTTTATGGCTGAGCTTTTAGAAAAAATAAAAAAACGAAGAGAGGAAGAAAAAGATGAGGTGTTAAACAAAGAGATAGAGGGGTGGTTAAGTGAGTTTTATAATAAAAAATTTATAGAGAATACACTTTCACTTTTTGAAAAATTTATAGATTCTGAAGAAATTCATGATTTGGAAAGAATGATTATGAATTTAGAAAATACGTCTTCTTTTTCATATCTGGTTGGATTAGCTTTTCAAGAAAAGAAAGAGAAGGATTTTGAAAGTTTTATTAAAAGAAGGAAGCTTTTTGCTCTTTTAGAAAAGATAAAAGATTCCTTAATCAGAGAAATATTTAATTTGATAGAAAAGAAGGAAATTATTGTTACTAAAGAATTGATTCAATTTTTAATTTATGTAAAAGAGATAGAGGTTTTAGAAAAAATATATTTTTCTACAAAAGTCACTCCTCAATTAAAAGAAGAAATAATTATGGGCTTGAGAAAAATAGCTACTTTTAAAGCAGAAGAGATATTGAAAAGAATACACAAGGAAGAGAAGGATAGGAGACTGCGGATTTTGGTAGAGAAGACATTAAAGAAAAAATGAGCCCCTTTAAAAGATGTTCAAAATTTTTAGGAGAGTTACTTAGAGCAGAAGGGATAATAAATGTTCAACAGTTAGCAGAAATTTTAGATTTGCAAGAAAATTTTTATAAAGATAAACCTCTGGGAGAAATTGCTTTAAAGTTGGGCTATCTTAAAAAAGAAGAGTTAGATTTTTTTCTTGCTTTACAGAAAGGTTATCCTTATATAGAGATTTTGAATTATAAGATCAACCCCGAGTTAATTAATCTCCTTTCAAAAGAATTCTGTAAAAACAATAAGGTACTTCCTTTAGAAAAAAATGAAAATCTTCTTACCGTAGCGATGAGCAATCCTCTAAGTCATGAGATATTAGAAAAAATTCAGAAAGAAACACAACTGATAGCCAAACCTTTACTTGTCTGGCCTTTCCATTTAGAGGAGGTATTAGAGAGACTATGAGTAATGAGAGTAATAAAGAAAAAACTCATCTTGAAGATGAGGTTGCTGTTCTTGCTTCAAAAAAGATTTTTTTTGAAGCAATAGAGAAAAAAGCTAGTGATATTTTAATTGAACCTCTTTTTGATAGTTTACAGATTCGTTATAAAATTGATGGTATATTTTATAAGATTCATCAGCTTCCTTTAGAGCTCCATTCTCGTATAGTTACTCACATTAAAGCTATTTCCAATCTGAATGTTGCTGAACATCGACTTCCACAAGAGGGAAGATTTCGTCTTAAGAAGTTAGATGGCAAAGATGTGGATATCAGAGTTTCTATCATTCCTACTACTTTAGGAGAGAAAGTTGCTTTAAGAATATTTGATAGAGAGAATGTAGAGCTTAATTTGGACAAATTAGGTTTCGATGAGACTTCCTTAGAGACTCTTAAAAAAAATCTAAAGAGAAGCTGGGGGATAATTCTTATCTGCGGACCTGCCGGAAGCGGAAAGACAACAACTTTATATTCCTGTTTAAAATTTATTGATTCTATTGAAAAGAATATAATTACGATTGAAGACCCTATTGAGTATGATTTATATGGAATAAATCAAGTAAATGTAGACGAGAGGGTAGGGTTGACATTTGCTTCTGTTTTAAAATCAGTATTAAGACAAGACCCAGATATTATTCTTGTAGGAGAGATGCGAGATACCGAAACCGTAGAGATAGCTTTAAGAGCTTCTTTGACGGGCCATTTAGTTTTATCCACTCTTCATACTACAAGTGCTTCTGCAGCAATTGTGCGTTTAAAAGATATGGGAGCAGAGCCTTTTCTTATTGCTTCTTCTTTGTTATGTGTATGTGCTCAGAATTTGTTAAGAGTATTATGTGATTGCAAAGAATATTTCAAGCCTTCAGAAGAGGTGATAAATTTGTTTAAGTCTTATAAGGTTAATATAGATAAGGATGTATTTCTGTACAAAAAAAGAGGTTGTCCAAATTGTAACCATACTGGATACAAAGGAAGGAAAGCAATTGGAGAGGTGTTAGAAATTTCTCCTTCTATAAAAAAGATAATAGATGAAAAGGTTACAGAAAGAAAGCTTCAAGAATCCGCTTTAAAAGAAGGTTTGAGAACTTTAAAATATAATGCTTTAGAAGAGGTAAGAAAAGGCGTAACTTCATTAGAAGAGGTATTTAGGATTTTAGAATAATGAATAACGAAAATTTAAGTTTGTTAATAAGTTCTTCCTGTGAATTAGATATTCCTTTAATTTCTCTTTCTAATTATAAAATACCCAAGGAAGTAATAAATTATATTCCTGAGGAATTTGCTCGTTCACGAAAAGTTATTTCTCTGGCAGAGGTTTGTTCTATTTTGACGGTTGCTGTATCTACTACGTCAAATCTTTTAGCTCTTTTGGATGATATAAGAACAATTACAGGATGTGAGGTTTTGCCTGTGCTTTCTAAGGAAGAAGAGATAATAGAAGCGATTCAAAAATATTACAGTAAAAGAGAGGAAGGGCTTGAGGTAAGAAGGGTAAGTAAGGATTGGAAAGAGCTTAAGGAGGGGGCAAGAAAACTTGAGGTGTCTTTTTTGAAAGAAGAAAAATTTGATGTAGCGAAAGCAAAAAGATTTGCTAAGGATGAGAAGATAATAAATATGGCTAATTCCATAATTACTGAGGCTTTAAAATCAAGAGCAAGTGATATCCATATAGAACCATTTTTAGATGAAGTAAGGATTCGCTATCGGATAGATGGAGTTTTGCAGGAAATAAATAAAATAGATAAAAAATATGCTCCTGCTTTAACTGTTCGAATAAAGCTTATGTCTAAGATGGATATTACCACTCGAAACATACCTCAGGATGGTCGTTTTACAGTAACTTTTCAGGGGGAAGATATTGATTGTCGTGTTTCATCTTTGCCTACTCATTTTGGGGAAAAAATTGTTATTCGTCTTCTGCATCGGATGGGAATAGAGTTGGATATTGAAAAATTGGGTTTTTCTTCTCATGTATTGGAAACACTTAAAGAAATTTTTAAATCTCCTCACGGAGTTTTTCTTCTTACCGGCCCTACAGGAAGTGGAAAGACCACAACTTTATATTCCTTACTTAACTTTTTAAATACTCCTCACAGAAATATTTTAACAATTGAAGATCCGGTAGAATATAAGCTCTATGGGATTACTCAGATAAATGTAAAACCAGAGATTGGTTTAACTTTTGCCTATGTTCTTCGCGCGCTTCTAAGACAGGCTCCAGATATAATAATGGTAGGGGAAATTAGAGATTTGGAGACAGCACAAATTGCCTTAAAAGCGGCTTTAACGGGTAGTTTTATCCTTTCCACTCTACACACCAATGATGCGCCTTCGGCAATTTCCAGATTAAAAGATATGGGGGTAGAGAAGTATTTAATTAGTGCAACTTTAATAGGAGTAGCAGCACAAAGACTTTGTCGAAAATTATGTTTTGATTGTCGAAAAAAAGTAAAGTTAAATTCTTCTCTTTTATTAGGGAAAAAGATTAATAAGGATTATATATACGAGAGGAAGGGATGCTCAAAGTGTAATCTTACTGGATTTGTAGGTAGAGTTCCTATCAGTGAAATTCTTCCTGTAGATATAGAGATTAAAGAAATGATTTTAAAAGATGTTTCTTTAGATGAGATAAGAAGTTACGCAAAGAAAAATTTAGGTTTTTTAAGTTTGCAGGAAGATGGAATTAAGAAAATAGAGGAAGGATTAACTACAGTCGAGGAGGTTTTAAGGGTAGCTTCCTAATTATGCCTACTTATACTTATATTTTACTTGATCCTTCAGGCAAAAAAGTTAAAGGAGAGATAGATGCTGAAAACTATACTGCTGCGTTAGATTTACTTAGAAAACAAAATAAAATCGTATTTTCTTTAAAAGAGAAAAAGCCCTCACCTTTTTTTAAAAAAGCAAAAGTTTCCTCTAAAGACTTAGCAATATTTTTCAGACAACTGGCTACTTTGATTAATTCAGGAATTTCTTTAGTAAGAAGTTTAGAGAATCTAAAAAAACAGACAAGAAATCCTTTGCTAAGGAAAGCCTGTTCCTCAATTCAGAAATCAATCTCTTTGGGGTTGAGTTTTTCAGAAAGTTTAGCCAAGCATCGTGATATTTTCTCTGATTTTTGTATTAATATGGTAAGAGCAGGAGAAACAAGTGGTGCTTTAGATATTACTTTAGAAAGATTGGCTTTTTATTTTGAGGAAGGAAATCGTCTTATAAATCAGGTAAAAAGCGCTCTTACTTATCCGATTCTTGTGATTTCTTTTATAATTTTAATCATTACAGGATTGTTTGTTAAAGTTATTCCTACTTTTAAACAAATTTTTAAAACTTTAGAAATTTCTCTTCCTCTTCCTACACGAATTTTTCTTAAGATAAGTGATATTGTGAGAGCCAGCATCATCTATGTAGTGATAGGAATAATTATTCTTTTTATTCTTTTTAGAAGATACATAAGAACTCCTCAAGGGAGATTGCGTTTTGATAAATTTAAGTTGAATCTTTTTGTATTGAAAGATTTTTTGATGAAGATATATTCCGCCAATTTTTCCCGTAATCTTTCCGTAATGTTAAAAAGTGGTCTGCCGATTCTGGTTGCTTTAGAAATTACTCTTAAAGTTATTGGTAATAAATTTTTAGAAGAAAAATTGGGGACAGTTAAAGAGAATGTAAAAAGAGGTGAGAAGTTAGTTACTGCTTTGGAGAAAACAGGATTTTTTTCGCCTTTAGTTTTAGATTTAATTGCTGTGGGGGAAGAAACCGGTAGATTAGATGCGATGTTAGATAAAATTGCTGATTTTTATGAGGAGGAGATTTTAACTACACTAAAAACAGTTACCTCTTTACTTGAGCCGGCAGTAATTGTCTTTTTAGGTATCGCTGTGGGTTCTATTGTAATAAGTCTTTTTCTTCCTATTTTGAAGATTACTCAGGTAATTGGAGGAGTAAGATAAAAAACCAATCACACCCCCCCGGGTGGGCAAAAGTTATCTGAGTGCGAAATTTGTAGAAATTTATAGAAATATGCTCGCTGACGCGAACGAAATAGGTTGAAATTTATAGAAATTTGTAGAGATTTAATAGAAATTGAAGGTTAGAAATTAGAAATTTTTAAAGTATTACACCCGTTGGATGGACAAAAAAGTGAATACTGCCTGTGTATGCATAATATTCCCACTTTCCCACTTGACGATATTCCCACAAAATGTTATATTTTAAGTGGAGGTGATGGATAATGAAAAAGAAAAAAAGAGAAATTATTGAGGGGCTTAAAGAAAAATTTATATCTATGGGTATTAAAACTGTTGATTCTAAAAGTCGGCTTACTCTTGGCCGAAAAATCTTAAAACTTGTTACCGCTCAAACTGGAGCGGAGGAATTTCAAATTTTTTATGGAGAAGATGGTGATATATTGTTGAGACCGATGGTATCTATTCCCAGTAAGGAAGCATGGATTTATCGCAATCCCAAGGTTTTTAAAGCTATTAAACAAGGATTATCTGAGGCAAGGCAGAAGAAGTTTGAGAAAGTAAAAGATTTAGATAAATTTTTAAATGACTTATGAAATTTATTCTGAATTTTACTCCTACCGCCAAAGAGGCTCTAAAGAAGTTAAAGAGGGATTCAGGATTAAAAAAGCGTTATAAAGCAGTTGTAAAGACATTAAAGTTTTTAAGTGAGAATCCAAAACATCCTAGCTTAAGAACTCATCCTTATTATTCAATTGTCGGTCCTAATGGAGAGAAAGTTTTTGAGGCATATGCTGAACAAAAAACACCTGCAGCTTATAGGGTTTTTTTCTATTATGGACCTCATAAAGGAGAAATAACTATTTTTGCAATTACGCCTCACCCATAAATGGATATACTCTACATCCAAACCAATCACACCCTCCCGGGTGGGCAGAAGTTATAAATTGAAGGTTAGAAATTAGAAATTTTTAAAGTATTACACCCGTTGGATGGACAAAAATAGGTAAGGAAAAAATATAGTTTATTTCTCAATCATAAATATTCTCTGGGGAAATTCTTTGTTGGCAATATAAGTAACTAATTTAATAAGAGAATCAAGCTCACCATTGCCATTTATATCTTCTCCACTATCAAGTTGACCATTTAAATTTTTATCTTCCCCAATAACTCTTCCTTCCTTTTCCTTCCAACAACAGGTTATTTTTATCTTTAAAAGACGATTACAGCCGCAAGTATTCCACACATCATTTAAATAATTACTTCCATCATACCCTCCCAGAACCCATATTTTG
>CAZESF010000003.1:0-23422 GCA_964515205.1 uncultured Planctomycetia bacterium | reverse complement strand
TGAGCCTGCATTAATATTCCATCTTGGGAGAAAGAGTCAAAAGTTAAATTTATAATTCCACATATACAAGGTTGAGATAAATTTAAAACTCTTCCTCGCAAAAATAAAACTTTTTTTCTTTCTTTTAAAAATTTTTTCAATTCAGAAGAAACTTCTTTTAAACCAAAGGGTTGTTTATTTAACTTCTCAATTAGTTTTTTCAGTTGAACAGCAGTAGTAAAAATTAAAACATCGGTCTTTGTTTTTCTAATCAGTGTTTCTCTTTTTATAGCTACCTCAGCTCCTAAAGCAAGTGCTTCCTGTTTCAGTATATTGGCAGCATAAGAGTTTAAGTCGTCTATCTTGAAAATTTTAAAATCTGCCTTAGGAAGCATAATTTTTATACCCTTTTTATCTACACCAATTCTCTCCATATATTCTTTTATTTTTTCTTTTTCTGCCTCAAGAGGATATATCCTTATCATCTTCCTTTTTAAATCCTAAAATCTCTTTTACTTCTTCTGAAGTTAATACTTCTCTTTCCAAAAGTTTATTTGCTAAAATTTTCAACTTCTCTAAATTCTCCTTTAAAATTTTCTTTGCCTTATCATAAGCCTCATCAACTAATCTTTTTACTTCCTCATCAATTAACTGAGCAGTAGAATCAGAATAATCTTTGTGTTCTACTAAATCTCTTCCCAAAAATACAGGACCTTCTTTTCTTTCCAAAGTAAGATTTCCCAAAACTTCACTCATTCCCAATTCTGTAACCATCCGACGAGCGAGTTTAGTCGCCTGTTCCAAATCATTTTGTGCTCCACTGGTTATATCTTTCAAAACCAATTCTTCCGCAGCCCTTCCTCCTAAAAGCACACATAACCTGTCTAAAAGTTCAGACTTAGTTAAAATATATCTATCTTGTAAAGGAAGTTGCATCGTGTAGCCTAAAGCAGATATTCCTCTGGGCACAATAGAAACTTTATGTAGAGGATCAACCCCAGGTAGATATAAAGATAAAAAAGCATGACCTGCCTCATGATAAGCAATAATCTCCTTCTCCTTTTTTGAAATCACTTTACTTCTTCGCTGAGGCCCGGCAATTACTCTTTCAATTGCCTCCTGTAACTCTTCCATCTCTACTACCTCTTTATTTTTTCTTGCTGCCAGAAGCGCTGCTTCATTACATAAATTCTCTAAATCTGCACCAGAAAAACCAGGAGTTTGTTTAGCAATCACATCTAAATCTACATCCTTTGCTAACTTTATCTTTCTTGTATGAACTTTTAAAATCTCTCCTCTTCCTTTCATATCCGGAGCATCAATCACAATGTGTCTGTCAAATCTTCCAGGACGAAGCAAAGCCGGATCTAACACATCAGGACGATTAGTTGCTGCCAGAACAATTATTCCCTCTTCTGTTTGAAAACCATCCATCTCCACAAGTAGCTGGTTTAAAGTCTGCTCTCTCTCATCATGCCCTCCTCCAATTCCGGCAAAACGTTGCCTTCCTACCGCATCTATCTCATCAATAAAAATTATCGCTCCTCTACCACCAGTTTTGGCTGCTTTTTTTGCCTGATCAAATAAATCTCGAACACGTGAAGCTCCCACTCCCACAAATAACTCTACAAAATCTGAACCACTGATACTGAAAAAAGGGACATCTGCCTCACCGGCTACTGCTTTTGCTAAAAGAGTTTTTCCACATCCAGGAGGACCTACTAAAAGAACTCCCTTGGGAATTCTTCCTCCCAGTCTCTGGAATTTTTTAGGATCTTTTAAAAACTCAATTACTTCCTTTAACTCTTCTTTTGCCTCCTCAATCCCAGCTACATCAGAAAAAGTAACCTTAGGAGTTTTACCTTTTTCAATCAAATAAGCCTTAGCCTTACCAAAAGACCAAAGTTTTGAACCTACCTGTGTTCCTCGTGATGCTAAAAACCATAAAAAAAGAATAAATAAAATCATCGGGCCTAATGAATAAAATAGATTTGCCCAGATAGTTTTAGGAGGCTCAATCTCAAAATTTTTTACATTTTTAGTAAGTAAAGTAATTAACTTTTCATCTTGAGGAGGGACATAAACAAAAAATCTTTTATTTCCTCTTTTTTCATTAAATTGTCCTTGAACTAAATCTCCTGTGAGTTTCACCCAGCGAATGGTAGGATTTTTTAAATTGTTCCCCAAAAGAGAATAGAATTCACTATAACTTAATTTTTCTATCCTTCCAGTAACATAAGTAGAAACTATCCCCATAATCCACATAAAAACTAAAAAAAGAAATAACCAGAAAAAGAAATTCTTCATAAATTTAAACTCATTCACTCTTTTTTTATCTTTTTCGTTATTCATCCTCACCAATATTATATTCTCTCTCCTTAAAAAAGCAAGAAAGAGGGTTAGTGGGCAATTAACTGAGATACTTTTATAATGGGCAAAAATAAAGCGATCACAATCGCTCCAATTACAATCCCCAAAAAAGCAATAATTAAAGGTTCTATTAAACTACTTAATCCTGCAATCGCACTATCTGATTCTTCTTCATAAAACTGAGCAATCTTAGAAAGCATCTCTTCCAATTTTCCACTTTTCTCTCCTACTGCAATCATCTTTATCACCATAGGAGGAAAAACTTCACTTTCTTCCAAAGGTTTAGAGATAGGAACTCCTTCCTGAACTAATTTTTTTGCCTTCACAACCGCTTCTTCAATAATTTTGTTGCCACTTGTTTTTCCCACAATCTCTAAGGAATTAGTAATCGGCACTCCACTTCTTACCAAAGTAGCAAAAGTGCGGGAAAATTTTGCAATAGCAACTTTTCTTATAATCTCACCTATTACAGGAAGATTAAGAAGAAAACGATGATAGCGCTTTTTCCCCTGGGGGGTATTAATATATCTTCTTAATCCAAAAAAAAGAATCCCTAAACTTATCAGAATAAAAATAATATTGTGTTTTAAGAAATCAGCAAAACCAATAAGGATACGAGTGGGAAGGGGTAGCTCTGCTTCTAAAGTAGCATAAATCTCTTTAAATGTGGGAACTACCTTAAAGATTAAAAAAGATGTAATCGCTATCGCCATAGTTACTACTACCACAGGATATGCAAGACTTGAATAAATTTTTTTTCTTAAAGCATTCATTTTCTCTAAATATATAGAGAGTCTATCTAAAATTTGAGGAAGATTTCCAGAAGTCTCAGCAGCCTCTACCATACTTACATATAACTCAGAAAAAACATGATGATGTTTGCTTAAACTATTTGCTAAAGACATACCTTCTTTTAAATCCATCACTACCGAACTTAACACCTTTTTGAATGAAGGATTGATTGTCTGCTGCGCTAATACCTCTAAAGCTCCTACAATGGGAATGCCACTTTCAATCAAAGTAGTAAGCTGACGAGAAAATACTACTAACTCATCAATTTTAACTTTTTCCTTCTTTGCAAAAAGAGAAGATTTTGCCTTTTTTTCTTTAAGCTGAAGAACAATATTTCCCTGAGAATGAAGAAATTCTAAAGCTTTTTTGTAAGAAGATGCTTCTATACTTCCTTTAACGATTATGCCCTCTTTGTCTTTAACAACATAATAAAAAAAAGCCATTTCAAGCTACTCTTAAAACCTCCTCTAAGCTTGTAATTCCTTCCTCACATTTTTTTAATCCATCCTCTCTAAGAGATTTGAATTCTTTAACTTCTCTTGCATATTTGATAATTTCACTCTCTGAAGCTCTCTTCACAATCATCTCTCTAATTTTATCATCAATTAATAACACCTCAAGAAGAGCTATCCTTCCATAATAACCTGTCTGATGGCAACTTTTGCATCCTTGAGATTTAAAAAATCTTATATTTTTTGATTTAAATCCCAATCTTTCTAATAAAAAAGAAGGCGCTTCGTATTTAACTTTACAATAAGAACAAAGCTTTCTTACCAATCTTTGCGCAGTTGTAGCTACCAAAGAAGAAGCAATAAGAAAAGGCTCTATTCCCATATCTATAAGACGAGTTATTGCTCCCACAGAGTTATTAGTATGAAGAGTAGAAAATATAAATTCTCCGGTTAAGGAAGCTTTAATAGCAATATCGGCAGTCTCTTTATCTCTTATCTCTCCCACCATAATTATATCTGGAGATTGACGCAAGACACTTCTTAAACAAGCAGCAAAATCTAAACCTATCTGGGGGTTTACTTGAATTTGAGTAATTCCTTCAAGCTGATACTCAACTGGGTTCTCAATTGTAATTATATTTTTATCTGGTTTATTTAATTGATTAATAATAGAATAAAGCGTTGTAGATTTTCCACTACCTGTTGGACCAGTTACAAGAATTATTCCAAAGGGAGCAGAAAGTGCTTCCTCAAAAAGTTTAAGAGGAGCTTGAGAAAAACCTAAATTTTTTAAACCATAAGAAAGGCTTTGTTTATCCAAAACACGCAAAACGATTTTTTCGCCAAATTGAGTAGGAAGAGAAGATACACGAAAATCAATCTCTTTCCCTTCAAATTTTACTTTAAATCGACCATCTTGGGGAATACGAAACTCAGTAATATTTAAAGATGACATAACTTTCAAGCGAGCAATTATTGCATTTTGATTTTTCTTAGGAAGACTTAAGAAATGATGTAAAATTCCATCAATACGGTATCTTATGGTAAGATCACTTTCGGTAGGTTCAATATGAATATCGGAAGCTCTTCTTCTTAAACCTTCATAAATGATTAAATCTACTACTCTTACAATAGGAGGCAACTTACTTTCCTTCACAAGGGTTTCTAGATCTATATTGGAGGCTGAAGAGCTTTCTAAAGAAACTTCCTCTTCAGATAAAAACTGAGGCAAGGGATGAGAAGAATAAAGATAATTTAAAGTCTTCAATATCTTTTTCCCCTCTGCTAATACAAGATCAATCTTTTTAAAAGAAGTAGAAAGTCTTAAATCATCCAAAGCTACAATATCTAAGGGATTACTTGTTGCTAAGGTTAAAACTTCACCAATTTTAGAGATAGGCACTACTCTGTAGCGAAAAGCTAACTCTTGAGGAAGAAGGTCTTTATTTTCCTTAGGAACTTTATATTTATCTAAATCTAAGTAAGGTAATCTATACTCTTGAGAAAGAATTAAAAGTAATTCTTCTTCACTAATAATCTTTTCTTTTATAATTTTTTCTTTAAACTCATAAAAACTATGCGATTCTTTATCAATCTTCTCTATCTTTTCTTTGACTTCTTCAGAGGCAATTATCCTTTTCTTTATCTTATCTTTTAATGACTCTCTCATTGCTCAGAAGTCACCTTAATTACTTCCTCCAAACTGGTTATTCCTTCTTCTACTTTTCTTATTCCATCCTCCCTTAAAGTTAAAAAGCCCTTTAACTTTATTTCTTTCCTTATCACAGATTCTGACAAGTTTTGATTAACTAACTTTTTTACATCCTCATCTAAATGTAAATATTCTGCTATTGCCAATCTTCCTTTGTATCCCTGGAAACTGCAGGCAGGACATCCTTTAGGTTTATAGATAACCGCTTCTTTTTTTATTCCATAGTGTTCTTTCATTTCCTCTTCTAAAAAACTTTCCTGTTTACACTTATTGCATAATTTCCTTACCAATCTTTGGGCTAATACTCCAATTAATGTGGAGGATAGAAGAAACGGTTCTATCCCCATATTTATTAAACGGGTAATTACTCCTGTAGAGGTAGTAGCATGTAAAGTAGATAAAACTAAATGCCCGGTTAATGCCGCCTTAATAGCAATATCAGCAGTATCAAAATCACGAATCTCACCAACCATAATTACATCTGGATCTTGTCTTAAAATAGAGCGTAAAGCAGAAGAAAAAGTTAAACCCACCTCATAATTCACATTAACCTGATTTACCCCCTCCAGTTGATATTCAATAGGATCTTCTACAGTAATGATATTTTTTTGAGGAGTATAAATATATCTTAAAAGGGAATATAAAGTGGTAGTTTTTCCACAACCAGTAGGACCACAGACAATTATCATTCCATAAGAAGAAACAGCATCTTTTTTTAAAATATTAACCAATTCTTTACTAAATCCTAAATAATCCAAATCTAAAAGTAAATTGGATTTATCCAGCACCCTTAAAGCAGCTTTCTCGCCCAAAGTAGAAGGTAGAATAGATACACGAAAGTCTATTTTACGATCTAAAATTTTAGTTATGAATCTGCCTTCCTGAGGGAGTCGGTGTTCAGTAATATCTAAATTTGCCATAACTTTTATTCGAGAAATAACCAAATTATGCATCTTTTTGGGAAAATTTTCTATTTCTTGCAAAACCCCATCTATACGAAAACGTATACGCATATTATTTATCAAAGGTTCTATGAAAATATCAGAAGCTCTCATCTCTACCGCCTTTTTAAGAATATAATTAGTCAACTTAATTACGGGGGCGTCTTCTAAAGAACGAACAATCTCCTCATCTTTTACTTCCTCCTTCTCTTCTCTTATTACTTCTATATTTCCTATCTCTTCTTTTTTAATTATCTCCTCAATTGTAGTAGTCACTGTTTCTGGATAATAAACATTGAGAGCTTCTAAAATCTCTGAACGAAAACTGATGACAGGATTTATCTGACATCCCGTTATTTTTTCTAAATCCTCTAAAATCAATATATTTAAAGGCTCAGCCATTGCTAAACTGAGAGTATTTCCAATCTTGCTTAAAGGAATAACTAAATATTTTTTTGCTACCTCCTTAGGAACAAGCTTCAGAATTTCCTTAGGTATTTTAAGATTGGAAAGTTTAACTGGAGGAATAGAAAGATAAGTAGAGATAAACATTGCCAATTCCTTCTCATCCACATAACCTAAATTTATAAGCAACTGACTTAGAGACCCTTTTTTTTCTTTATGTAATCTTTTAACTTCCTCAAGTTGTTCCTTAGTAATTAAGCCTTTTTCTACCAAAAGATTGATGAAATCTTTCCTTAAACTACTCATTCTGCTTATAATATTTTTCTATCGCTTTACGAATATCAGAAGAAGTACTTACAAAGACTTGGATATTTAAAGAAGTTAATTCCTCTAAATCCTCTATTGCTTCTTTATTGAGAGGATCACATATCGCCACAGTTAAAGTATTTCCAATCTTATCTAAAGGAATAAGACAATAATGTTGGCAGACATTGACAGGAACAAGTTTTAATACCTCCTCTGATATTTCATAATTTTCTAAAGGAAGATAGGGAAACCCATACTGAAAAGATAAGCATTGAGCAATTTTTTCCTCGGTAGCAAAGCCTAATCTTACAATAATCTCTCCGATAAGTCCTCCCTCTTTCTGCTGTACCTCTAATGCTCTTTCAAGTTGATGAGGAGTAATTATTTCCCTTTCTACCAAAATTTCACCAATTAACTTTTCTTTTTTCTCTGGTTTCATTATGAAGAAGAGGAGGTACCTAATTTTTTCTGGGCACAATTAAAAAGTTGAAAAGCAGATTCTCCATCTAAGGGAGTCTCTACAACAATAAAAGAAATATTTAATTTATTCTCTTTCAAAGAAGAAATTTTTTCTTTTAAAAAAGAGGCAATTTCCTTAGACTGCCTTTTATTCTTCTCAATAAGGATGATACCAATTTTATCCTCCCCAATCCTTCCTATGATATCAATAGGTCGCATATTACTTTTTATCTCATTAACTATCTTCTTAAATACTTTCTCTGTTTCAACTAAGCCTAAATCTTTTTGAAGACTATAATAATTATCTATACGAAAAAGAATAAATCCACAGGGGCGACGATAAGTAACTGCTCTTTTTATTTCTTCATCTAAGCGCTCTAAAAGAAATTTCTCATTATATACCCCGGTTAAAGAATCATAAATCTCTAAATCTTGTATTCTTTCTGATAAAAGATTATGTTCCCAAAGAATTCCCATGTAATGAGTGAAAAGTTCAACAATTTCACAATCCTCTGAAGAAAAAGAAAAATCCTCTTTACTATTTCCGGCAAGTATTACCCCTACATTCTCCTTAGAAGATTTTATAGGAAACATTAAAATATTCTTAAGACCTAAAATATCTTTATGAAAAGTAAATCTCTCTTTAGAATGAGTCTTATCAATTATCTCTTCTTTTCTTTCTTTAAGAATCGTCTTAAAATCTTCTTTATTCAACAAAATATCTACTCTTGCAGGATTTATTCCACACAAAAAATAATCAAAAACATCACTCTTTTTCTTGAAAAAAGCAACTATTGTCTTCATATTAATTATCTCTCTCAGTCTATCTACCAAAAACTGTAGAATATCCTGGGCTGAAGTTCCTTGAGAAAAAAGCGCATGCGCTTGCAAAATAGCAGAGAAAATATTTACTTTTTGTGTAATAGCTTTATTTAATTCCTCTGTTTTAAAACTTACCTTTTTAAGTTCCTCAACACTCTCTTTTACTTTTGAAGAAAGAATATTAAAAACCATATCTAAACGCTCTACTTCATTCTCTATCTCTATCTCTTTAAATTTCAAAGAACCACCAATACTCTCCAAAGTTTTAAAAGATTTATTTTGAATCTTTAAAATAGAAGAAAACACATTAAAAATAAACCACCATCCTACAAAAATAACAAAACCAACAACCAAAATGGCAAACCAAGAGAGAGTTTTGAAATTAACCAAATAATAAACAAGAATAGCTAAAGGAGCAAAAGTAGCAAAAGAGAAAGCAACCCATAGACGTTTTTTTAGATTTATCTTACTTAGAGAGTCCTTCTTCATAAGATTTAAAAGTTAAAATCGTCCTTATTGCTTTAATTAAACTTCTCGCCTCTAAAGGCTTAACCATATAATAGTCTGCCTCCAGTTTATATCCTTTTTTAACATCATCCATCTCATTCTTAGCAGAAACAATTATTATAGGAAGTGTAGATGCTTTTTCTTTTCTTAACCACTCTAAAAGTTGCCATCCATCTAATTTAGGCATAACAATATCTAAAATCAATATATCTGGATTTTCCTCTACTATTTTTCTTTTTGCTTCTTCTCCATCAAAAGCAGTGATAACTCCAAATCCTTCTTTTTCAAGAATCCTTTTTAAAAATTCTACCACTTCTTTCTCATCCTCAGCAATAAGAACTTTTTTTCTCATTAATAAAGAATTATCCTTTTCTTTTTTAATTCTTCCAATTCCTTAAGTGTGGGTTGAAGATGAAACTTCTTGCTCTTTTTCTTTATCTCATTATCTATTTTTTCTTTTTCCTCTAAAGTTAACTTTTCCATCTTTATCTTTTCCAATCCAACATTTTCTTTCTCTTCTTCCTTCTCCTTCTTCTCTTCTCTTGGTAAAACCTTCTCTATTTCTACATTTAATATAGGTTTGTATCTTTTCTTTTTTACTTTTTTTTCTATCTTTTTTTCTTTCGGAATTACTTTCTTTATCTTCTTCTCAGAAAAAAAATAAAAGGAAAAGATAATAAAGATAAATAACAATAATGAAAAAATTACTAACTGCTTTTTCTCCATAAAACTACAATATAATCTCCTGTCGTAGGATAATAAGGAGGACTTTGATTTTTTAATCTTTCATCATAAACATAATTTTTACTATATCCACTCAATTTCTCTCCTGTAGCTCCATTAAAAGTTCCTACAGGCCCCCTCTCTTTCTGAATAATTCCTCCCACCACTTTAAGTGTTCCTTTCGGAGGTCCCTTCCACCACTCTTCTACTAAAAATGAGTCTCCCAAAGCCATAATAGAGGCATCAATCTCCAAATTATAGGGAGCGCTTTTGCTTACAACAACATCACCTTCAGCAATAAGCCCAAGCATATCTTGGGAAGATGGATTTTCCTCTGGATTATCAGCATAAAGAATATTGTTTTTTATAATTAAATCTTTATCTGTGCCGATTGTTAATCTTCCTTTTAAAGTTCCCTCTACATATACATCTCCTTCACTGACAAATATTGCTCCGTTGGAAGGCAAAGGCAAGACTTGATTTTTCCAACCTCTTGCATCATTAGTCACCTCAATTGTTCCATCATCTTTTAATACAATAGTTGTATCTCCACTAAGGTACAATCCTCCCGATAACGCAGCATTTTTTAAATTGGTAGCTTTAGAAGGCATATAAATAGGCTCTGCTCCTAATTGAATTCCTCCATTAAATTGAGGATTATCTAAGGGTGGGCCTCCATGAAGATAAACAATATAGTTGTCCACAGTCTTTACCATACCATCAAATATAGGATCTTCTGAAATATGAAGATGCGAATTAGTATGAAGTGGCCCTTGAATATGATCGCCTCCCTTAAACCAGACAGGAACCTTCCACCACCCTATCCAGAAATGTTCATCATCAGTAAAGTAAGCATAGCGAGCAAATGTATCTACCGCTACATCTAAACTTAATGTTTGCTGAATTCCTGAGCAAATTCCTGAAGATATTATACGATAGCGCTTACGATAAACAGAAGGATTATTATCATAAGGATCAATAGTTACTGAGAAACTGCCCTCTCCTAATTCTACATTCTGCAATTCAGAAGGAGTAATGGGGCTGGTTCCTGAAGGATAAGAGGGCTGATCCCTTAACCACACCAATCCCCTATCTAACCCGGCCTCAGCAAGATAGAAAGCTTGCAGACTACATTTAGTAATATCTAATAATCTTTTCTGAGAGCTAACCTTTAAAGCTAAAGAAGCAGTAAGAATTATCAAGACAGCAACTGCCCCATATACAATAATAAGAAAAATTCCTTTTCTTCTTCTACACATCTCCTACTTTAATATAACCTCAAATAAACAAAAAAATCAAGAAATTATCTCAATTTCTTAATCTAATTTTTGTGCTTAAGTTAACGGTAACTGTCCTTGTCCAAGCAGTAGTTTGTGAAGCAGTTATATATATCTCCAAAACTTGAGGTAAAGTACTCCTAATTCTAAATCTTAAATCAGTAACATCACTCATTATTATCTGTGTATTATCTTGTTGGGTACGAATAAGATTTCCTCCATTTAAAGAATAGGTTATATCTTCCGACCAAGTTATATCTCCATTCTCATCAATACTTTGAGGAACTTTAAATGTAAGGGAATTATAAAAATTATCATCCGCAGGAATACTTAAAAAAGATACTCGGGAAGCAATTATTTCTCTTTCCATAAATCTTAAAGCATTTCTGGCATCACTTAAAAGTTCTAATCTTAAAGAGGCAGTAGAGATAAACTCTCTACCTGCTTTAAAAATATAAAAAATTGCTCCTATAATTACAAAAATAATTCCTATACAAACTATAATCTCTGCTAAGGTAAAACTTCTCTTCATCAATAGCGTGAAGTTACTAAAGTAGTTAACTCTGCAGGAGAATCTAGACGACCATTACCATTTTTATCTTCTCCAGTATCTAATATACCATCCAAATCTAAATCTTCACCAATTATCCTTCTCCCTACACGAAAACAGATAACTACATTTACTCTTAAAAGATCATCCCGTCCTGTTTCTTTATCAATATATACAACTCCTTTTGCTAAACCGGAAGAAAAACCTTCCGGATCAAAGCGGTAATTGTTATAGGTGGCATAAATATCACTAAACTGAGTGCTTTTTATTATCTCCATCATTTTTTCAGCTTCATTTAATGCCGTACTGAATGAGGAAGCTAATTCATTAAATTCCTGTGCATTAAGATAAAAAAGAAGAATTCCTATAAGAGCAATAATAAAAACTAAAGTAGCTAAACAAATTTCTAAAAGAGTAAAACCTAAAGATTTCCTCATTACTTTATTGCCTCAATTAGACTCCTTAAAAAATTTTTCTCTGCCAGTACTAATTGAAGATGATGATTTACTAACAAGGAGAAATTTACAGGAGCTTCTTTAAACTCTTCTAATTTTTCTTCAAGCCATTTTTTCACTTTTTCTAAAAAAAGAAGACGTAGGCGCAGAAGAGGGAGAATTCCTTTCTTATCTAAAAATGGTAAAAAATAAAGAGCTATATCCCACTCAAGAAAGGGTCTTTTTTGAGAAAGAAGAGTCTCTTTACACAATCGAAAGAATTCTTTTTCTCCTTGTGGTGTAATATGATAAATATATTTTTTAAGATGATTCTCTTTTTCTTCTTTTTTTTCTATTAATCCTTCTTTCTCCATCTTTTTTAAAGGATAATAAATTGATTTTGACTCCGGTTGAGAAAATATTCCTAATTCTTTCTGAATAAACTTTTTAATATCATAACCTGAGGAAGGTTTTTTCTTTAATACTCCCAGAATAATTAGTTTCTGAATCATTCTTCTTTAAATATTCCCATTTTTCTAAATTTTTCATAACGTAAGATTAAACGCTCCTGCCAAGAAAGTTTATTTATTATCTTAAGATTATTCACAATTGCTTCTTTCAAATTTTTTGCTGCTTCCTCATAATTGCGATGTGCCCCTCCTTCTGGCTCAGGAATAATTTCATCCACAATCCCCAATTTTAAAAGATCCTGTGCAGTTAATTTAAGAGCTTCTGCAGCCTCAGGTGCTTTTTTTGCATCTTTCCATAAAATTGCCGCACATCCTTCAGGAGAAATCACAGAATAATAAGCATATTCCATAATTAAGATACAATCTCCTACCCCAATTCCTAAAGCCCCTCCGCTTCCTCCCTCACCAATAACAACAATAATAATGGGAATTTTTAAGCCAAACATCTCTCTAATATTTTCCGCAATTGCTAAAGCCTGCCCTCTCTCCTCTGCTCCTACTCCAGGATAGGCTCCGGGAGTATCAATAAAAGAAAGCAAAGGTAGAGAGAATTTTTCTGCCAGCTTCATCATTCTTTTTGCTTTTCTGTAACCTTCTGGATGTGCACATCCAAAATTTCTCTCAATATTCTCCTTTGTATCCTTTCCTTTTTGATGTCCTATGACAACTACTTTAAAATTATCTAACTTAGCAAAACCAGCAATTATTGCTTTATCATCCCCGAATAATCTATCTCCATGCAATTCTATAAAATCCTTCATAATCAGACGTATGTAATCTAAGGTTGTAGGTCTTTGAGGATGACGTGCAATTTGAACTTTTTGCCAAGCTGTCAGATTGGAATAAATCTCTTTTTTTAATTGAGCTAATTTCTCCTCTAAATTTTTTATCTCTAAGGATAAATCCACCTGTTTCTTTTGAGAAAATTCTTGTAATTCTTTTATCTTATTCTCTAACTCTATTATAGGCTTTTCAAAATCCCAGTATTCCATCCGTATTAATCAACAATGACAACTTCTGTTCCTCGAGGAACAATGTCAAATAACTCCTCAATATCTTTTTTCCTCATTCTTATGCAGCCTAAGGTAGACTGCTTCCCGATACTATCTCCATCCCTTGTCCCATGAATTCCATATCCCTTGATATTAAGCCCCATCCAGCGAGTACCTAAGACATTTTCAGGACTATCAGGAGGAATAACTGCTCCTGTCTTAAACCAGGTGGGGTTTTTAATTTTATTGATAATTTTAAATTTTCCTGTAGGAGTGGAATTGTTTTTTCCCGTAGCCACAAGATACGTTTTAAAAATCTCATCATTTCTTTTAAGAAAAAGTAAATTTTGTGATTTATCTACAACTATAGAAAATTTACAGGTATTCACCTTCAGTTTCTGCGTAGGATAAATTATATCTGAACTCAACTTATTTGCTCTTTTAATTAAAGCTACAGTAGTATTAAATTTTTTTGCTATTTTACTTAAACTATCTCCTTTTTTAACCACATACTCAATACTACATTCATCTAAAACAGGAGAAAAAAGTAAACTCATATTAACTTTTTCTTTAAACTTTCTTATTTTAAGAATCTCCTGAGTTTCAGTAGCTTTTTTCTCTGCTTCTTTAAGTAAATTGCGTGCTTTAAGAAAATCTCCACTTGCATATGCTTTTTCAGCTTGTTTAAATAATAAATTTTCCTCATCTATGGTCTTTTTACCTTCAGAAGAATACTTACCCTTAGAAAAATAAATCGCCAAACTCAAACTGGAAATGACTGCTATAAGGGCAATTAACGCAAAAAAGATATATCTACGCATAAAAAATAAAGGTAATTAAAATTCCAATTAAAGCTCCCACAAATACTTCAAAAGGAGTATGCCCCACCAATTCTTTTAATCTTTCCTCCTCTATTTTACCTCTTTTGTGAATATCTTCCATAATCCGATTTAATATTCTTGCTTGCACTCCAATAGAACGACGCCAAGTTTGTGCATCAAACATAGTAATTAAAGCAAATAAAGCCACCAAGGCGAATAAAGGAGAGGAAAATCCTGTCTCTTTCCCTATAGAAACCGCTAAACTGCATACAGCTGCACTATGTGCAGAAGGCATTCCTCCTGTTCTTAAAATCCAATAAAAATTAAATTTTTTTTCTCTGATCAATCCTATTCCTACCTTAATTCCTTGAGCTATTGCCCAACTTAAAAGAGTAAGCCACAATGGTTTATTTTTAAACATTTCTAAAAATTCACTCATTTTATTTTATTATAAAATCGCTTCAGGAAAAATCAAAGCCAAAGATTTTTATCCAAACTACGATAATGAATCGCTTCAGAAATACAATCTATATCTATTTTCTCTTTTTCTGCCAGATCCGCAATCGTTCTTGAAACTTTTAAAATTTTATCATAAGCACGCACACTTAACCCAAATTGATTAATTGCTTCCTTAAGCAAGTCTTTGGCTTCTTGGGTAATTATACAGTATTTTTTCACCTCCTTACCCTTCATTTGGGAATTAAAAAATATCTCTTCATTACGAAAACGTTCTTTCTGGATCTTTCTTGCCTTCTCCACTCTTTTTTTAATTTCTTGAGAAGATTCAAACTTCATATCTTGAGATAGCAAAACCTCCCATTTCACATCCTGAAGTTCAATATGAATATCAATTCTATCTAATAAAGGACCAGAAACTTTTCTGCGGTATCTTTGAATCTGTAAACCTGTACAATGGCAACTTTTTGTCTTTGAACCAAAATATCCACAAGGGCAAGGATTCATTGCAGCAACCAACAAAAATCGGGAAGGAAACTTTACATGGCGAGTAGCACGAGAAATCACCACATATCCATCTTCTAAAGGTTGCCTTAAAGCCTCCAAGCTATCACGAGAAAATTCAGGCAATTCATCCAAAAACAATACTCCATTATGCGCTAAACTTATCTCTCCCGGACGAATATTTGTTCCTCCTCCTACTAAAGCTACACTGGAGGAGGTGTGATGAGGATTGCGAAAAGGTCTTGTTTTTATAAGAGGATTCTCTTTGTTTAAAAGTCCGGCAATACTGTAAATCTTTGTTACCTCTAAAATCTCCTCAAACTCCATATCAGGAAGGATTGTGGGAATGCGCTGAGCAAGCATAGTTTTGCCTACCCCAGGAGGTCCAATCATTAAAATATTATGCATCCCACTTACCGCCACCTCAATTGCTCTTCTTGCAAAAACTTGTCCTTTAACCTCACTGAAATCAACCGAATAATTTGGTTTTTCTTCTAAAACTTTCTCCATATCTATCTTTAAAGGTTTTTTCTCTATTGTGCCTGTCAAGAAAGCTACTGCCTCTTTTAAAAATTCTACAGGATAAATCTCTATATCTTTAACCAAACCTGCCTCATAAGCATTCTCCTTAGGTAAAATTAATTTCTTATTTAATTCTTTTGCTTTAAGTGCCATAGGAAATACTCCTTTTATACCCCTTACCTTTCCTTCTAAAGAAAGCTCTCCTAATATAAAAAAGGAAGAAAAATCACAATTAAGCTGATAAGTAGAGTTTAAAATCCCTAAAGCAATAGCTAAATCAAAATGTGTTCCTTCTTTCTTAATATTGGCGGGAGCTAAATTTACAGTTATTCTTGAAGAAGGAAACTCATAGCCACTATTTTTTATTCCTGAACGAACTCTTTCTTTACTTTCCTTTGCAGACGTGTCTAAAAGTCCAATTAAAGAGACGGAAGGAAGCCCTCGAGAAATATCCACTTCAACCTCCACCGGAAATACTCCCAACCCCAAATATCCTAAGGAAAAAAGTTTAGAAACCATTAGGTTAAATATTATATCAGAATTTAAGAGACATATTCCAATATTTTGATAAGAGTATCTTTTAGCTCTTTTCGAGGAATGATCATATCGATAAGACCGTGAGTTAAATTAAATTCTGATGTCTGAAAACCCTCTGGTAACTCTTGCTTTATCGTCTGCTTTATAACGCGGGGCCCAGTAAAACCAATTAAAGCTTGAGGCTCAGCAATGATTATATCTCCTAATCCAGCAAAAGAAGCCATAACTCCTGCCATGGTAGGATGAGTAAGAACAGAAATGTAAGGAATTTTTTCTTCATTTAATCTTTCTAAAGCTGCGCTTGTCTTTGCCATCTGCATTAAAGAAAGCATCCCTTCATACATCCTTGCTCCTCCCCCAGAGCCAGAGACAATTACAAGTGGAATTTTTTTATCCCGTGCATACTCAATAATACGGGTAATTTTTTCTCCCACAACCGAACCCATTGATCCCATAATAAACCTTGAATCTGTCACCCCAAAAGCAATTCTTTTCTTTCCTATTTCTGCCTCTCCTACAACTGCTGCTTCTTTAAGAGATGTTTTTTTCTTTTCTTCTTCTAATTTTTCTTTATAAGATTTAGGTCCCTTGAACTCTAAAGGGTCAACTGATTCTAAATCAGCATATAGTTCTTTAAAATTATTCGTTAAAAGCTTGATTCGTTCCTGACAACTTAAAGGAAAGTGATACTGGCATTTAGGACATACTTTTAAATTCTCATTTAAAATTTTTGTATAGATAAACTGATTGCACTTTGGGCATTTTGTCCATAAACCATCAGGAATTGCCCTTTTTTTTGCTTTTACAATAGTGTATTTAAGAGGTTTTTTAAATATTCTCATCTTCAAACCTTCTTAAAATCAAACCACTGGGAAGTTTGGGATAAAAATAAGTTGATTTCTGAGGAAGAAGTAACTTTTTTCCCGCAAGCAGAAAGATAACATCTAAGGATGGCTTTTTTAAAATAAAACCTATTTTCCTCTTATCTTTATCCACAATTCTTTTCAACTCCTCTATTTTATGCACATATTCTATCTTCTCAAATTTAGTTCTTTCTAATACAAGCAAATCCAAAAGATATGAATCTACCCTTTTATAAAGAATATTTTCCCTTCTCTTTTTAAAAATTTTATCTAAAGTATCCTCTTTTTTCAATTTAAGCAGATAAAATCTTCCTTTTTTATACATTCCTAAGCAAATACCATTAAGGTTAAATTTTTTCTTTTCAAAAAAATCTTTTTTTACTGGCTTAATATAAAAAATTTCACAAAGACCTTGTAAGAAAGAAGAAATTTTCTCAGTTATCTTCACTATGCGATGTGTAGGAAGAATAACTAATCCTTTTTGAGGATAGGTAAAATAGCATAAAAAGAAACGAGCTCCTTTTATCTTATTTTTGTATTGGTGATAAAACTGACAGGCTACTGCAAAGCGATGATGACCATCGGCAATAAAAAATTTTTTTGAATTTACCTCTTTAATTAATCTCTCCTTAAAAATATCCTCTTTTATTCGCCACAGGCGATGAGAAACTCCTTCTTCATCCCGGAAATTTATAAAAGGAGGTTTTCTCTGATAAACCCTTTTAATCTCTTCTAAAACATTTATTTTGTTCTGACTGATTAAAAAAACAGGGTCAAGATTCGCTCTAACTTCTTTTAAGACATTAAATCTATCTTTTTTAGGAGAATCTAATGTAGATTCATGAGGAAAAACTCTGTTTTTTTCCAAATCCAATAAAGCAAAAAAACCTGTGCGAGTAAATCCTTTTCCTTTCCAGAAAAAAAATTGCTTATAAAGATAAAAAAAATCCTCTTTATCTTGAGAAAAGATATTATCTTCAAACCATTTTTTAAATCTTTCTTTTATTTTCCTATAATTTTTATTCCTTTCAGCAAAAAGAAGATGACAGAAATTGTAAACTGACTTTTTTCTGAAAAACTTTCGCCTTTCTTCATCTATCACATCATAAGGGGGGCAAATTAAATTTTTTAAATCTTTAAGATAATTAGAATTATAGAAACATCCCTGAAAAGGCCGAATTATATTCATTTATTATCTTTTTTACTATCTTTCTTTTCTTCCTTTTTCTCTTTAGTTTGAGATGACTCTTTTCTTTTGTAATCCGTAATATAGAAACCAGAACCTTTAAAAATTAAGCCAATTCCTGCACCAATGAGTCGTCTGACTCTACCTCCACAATAGGGACAAATCTCTTTCTTCTCTTCTGAAATTTTCTGAAATACCTCAAATCTTTTTTTACAATCTAAACATTCATACTCATAAGTAGGCATAACCCCTCCCTTTTATAGTTCTCCCCGCAGTTTTGCCCATTCCTCAACTAACTCTTTTTCTCGTGCCGATAAATGTGTAGGAATCTCAACAATTACCTCTACAAATTCATCCCCTAATCTTTTTGTTCTCCAATCAGGTAACCCTTTTCCTTTCAAACGAAAAATAGTATTTGGTTGTGTTCCTTGAGGAATTCTCATCTTTGCTTTACCATTAAGAGTAGGGATCTCAATATCTCCTCCCAAAATTGCTTTTATAAGACTTATCCTTACTTTACACTTAATATTATTTGCTTCCCGTTCAAAAATAGGATGTTTCCTAACACTAATATGAAGATATAAATCTCCAAACCCTGCCTCACCAAAATTACCTTCACCTCTTACTCTTACTACAGAACCTGTATCTACACCCTGAGGGATTTTTACCTTTATTCTTCTCTCCTCTCTTACTACCTTTTTTCCCCGACAAGAAGGACAAACTTTCTCTACAATTTTTCCCTCTCCCTGACATTGAGGACAGGTCTGGGTAAAAGAAATAAATCCCAAACCACTGCTTACCACACCCCTTCCTCGACAAGAAGGACAAATAATTTCTTTAGAGCCTGGCTGAGCACCACTTCCTCCACAGAGTTTACAGGCTTGCCAGCGAAAGAATTTAATTTCTCTTTCCACTCCTCTTACTACCTCTTCCAGGTTAAGTTCTATCTCAAGATGAATATCTTCTCCTCGCCTTCTCCTTTTTTTTCTTTTCCCAAAAAAATCAAATCCAAAATCAGAAAACAAATCTTCAAAGATACTTTCAAATCCAAAATTAGCTAAATCTTCAAATACTGAGGAAAAGTCAGCTCCTTTAAAAATATCCTCAGTAGTGTAACGAGAATCAATTCCTGCATGTCCATACATATCATAAAGTTTACGTTTCTGGGGATCAGATAATACCGCATAAGCCTCAGAAATCTCTTTAAATTTTTCTTCTGCTTCTTTCTTTTTTTCTGGCGGAACTCTATCAGGATGATACTTTAAAGCAAGCTCCCGATACACTCTTTTTATCTCTTCTAAAGAAGCGTTCCGTGAAACCCCTAAAATTTCATAATAATCTTTTTTTGTGCCCATCATTATTATTTATTATTTTCTTCTTTATAATCAGCATCAATTACTTCTCCCTCTTTTGTCTTCTCTTCCTTTTTCTCCTGTGGTCCACTACTTGCTTGAGAACGTTTCTCTGTGCTTGCTTTATAAACCTCTTCAGCTAATTTATAAGAAGCTTGCGTTAACTCATCCATAGCTTTCTGAATCTCTTCATTTTTAGCATCACTTCTTTTTAAAATTTCTTTTAAATTATTAAGTTTTTCCTCAATATTTTTACGTTCCGTTTCTGAAATTTTTCCTCCAAAATCTTTAAGTGATTTTTCTGTAGTATAAACTAAATTATCTGCTTTATTTCTCAATTCAGCTAGTTCTCTTCTCTTCTTATCTTCCTCTGCATACATTTCCGCTTCTTTTACCATCCGATCAATCTCTTCCTTGGATAATTTTTGAGGAGCAGTTATTCTTATTGACTGTTCTTTGCCCGTTCCTAAGTCTTTTGCAGAAACATGAAGAATTCCATTAGCATCAACATCAAAAGTAACCTCAATCTTAGGAACTCCACGCGGAGCAGGAGGAATACCTACAAGGTCAAACCTTCCCAGCTCAACATTATCATTAGCCATAGGACGCTCTCCCTGAAGAACTCTTATTGTTACAGCAGTCTGGTTATCTTCAGCAGTAGTAAAAACTTGCGATCTTTTTGTAGGAATAGTTGTATTTCTCTCAATAAGTTTGGTAAATACTCCTCCCAAAGTCTCAATTCCTAAAGAGAGAGGAATAACATCCAAAAGTAAAATATCTTTCACCTCTCCTTTTATTATCGCTGCTTGAATTGCTGCTCCCATTGCCACACATTCCATAGGATCTATGCCTCGCTCAATCTTTTTACCAACAAAATCCTCCACAAACCTTTGTACACAGGGCATGCGAGTCGGACCTCCCACCATAATTATCTTATCAATATCGGAAGGCTTAAGCTTTGCATCTTCTAACGCGCGCTCCATAGAATATTTTGTCTTTTCCACAATCGGCATAACTAACTCTTCAAGCTTAGCTCTTGTTATTGTCATAACTAAGTGTTTGGGACCGGAAGAATCAGCAGTAATAAAAGGAAGATTTATCTCTGTTGTTATTGTTGAGGATAACTCTATTTTTGCCTTCTCTGCTGCCTCTCTTAATCTCTGCATCGCCATAGGGTCGTTCCTTAAATCAATTCCTGTATCCTTTTTAAACTCCTCAACAATATAACTCATCAATGCCTCATCCATATCCCGACCACCTAACTGTGTATCACCAGAAGTTGCTTTAACCTCAAATACACCTGAGGCCATCTCCATTATTGTCACATCTAAGGTTCCTCCTCCAAAATCAAAAACCATAATTTTATACTCTTTATCTTTCTCTTTTCCTAATCCATAAGCAAGGCAGGCTGCGGTAGGTTCATTTATTATTCTTAATACTTTAAACCCAGCAATTTCACCGGCATCCTTTGTAGCCTGTCTCTGATTATCATTAAAATAAGCCGGACAAGTTATCACTGCCTCATTAACGGGTTCTCCTAAATAAGCCTCTGCGTCTCTTTTTATCTTCTGTAAAACAAAAGCAGAAAGTTGCTGAGGAGTGAATTCTTTATCAAATATTTTATATTTAAAAGTTGTTCCCATTTTTCTCTTAAACCCGGTAACTGTTCCTTGAGGATTAATCGCTGCCTGCCGACGGGCGGGTTCTCCTACAAGAAGCTGTCCCTCTTTTGTAAAAGCAACATATGAAGGAAAGGCTTTCCCCCCTCCTACTGTTGTTCCTTCAGCGGCAGGAATAATTGTAGGTTTTCCTGCCTCCATAACTGCACAGGCAGAGTTAGAAGTTCCCAAATCAATTCCTATTACTTTAGCCATTTCTATCACCTCCTGTAGAATCGTCTTTTTCATTCTTTCTTACTCCCACAATTACCTTAGATGTCCTTAATACTTTATCCTCTAAAAGATAACCTGGCTGAACCTCTTCAAGAACTATATGCTCTTTACCCCCATCTACTTCTTTCTGCCCTACAATTTCATGATAATAAGGATCAAATTTTTTGCCTTTTGCCTCAATTTTTTTTAAACCAAATTGAGATAAAAGATTTAAAAAATTCTTATAAGTTAATTTCATCCCTTCAATAGTCTTTTCTAAATTATCTAAAAAAGATAATATCTCTTTCATTAATTTGAAATTGGCAAATTTAATAATTTCTTCTTTTTCTCTCTCCCAACGTTTGCGTGCATTGTCTAATTCTGCACATACCCTTAAATATTTATCCCATAAAGAATCGTATTCTTGGGCTTTCTTTTTAATCTCTTCAAATTTCTTCATATCTATTTTTTCTGACTCTTCTGTTTTTTTGACTTCCTGATTTATCTGATTCTCTTTATTCCTTTCTTTTTCTTTATTCATCTTTCCCTCCTATAAATTCTTCCAATTTCTTTCTCACAGCAGAAAGCAAACTAATCGCCTTAGCATAATTCATTCTTATAGGGCCTAAAATCGCTAAAGAAGCTCCCATATTTTTTGCCTGAAGACCTGAAATCACTAAAGAACAATCGGCTATTTCTTTAGCGCCAATCTCATCTCCAATAAGAATATTAATATGTTTATCCAAATAAGAAAAAAGTAGTTTATATAAAATATTTATTCTCACCTCTAAAAGATAAAATAAATCTTTCACTTTTTTAATATCTTCAAATTCTGGTTGTTCAAAAATAAAGCGTGTGCCACGAAAAAGTACCCTCTTTTTATGAAAAGAGATTGCTCCCAAAGAAAGATACCCGCTTAAATTAGCAAGAATATCCACTGCTTTAAGAATGAACTCTTCTACATTGGAGGTAGATAGATTTATATTTAACTTCTTCTCTTTAAACCTTCTTTTTCTAAGCATCTTCACATATTTTTTAAATCCTTCCTTCGTAGGAACTCTACCGGAAGAAGTATAAATATGAGAAAGCAAACCTCTTTTTTCTAAACTCTCCATAATATTTCTTATTGTTGCTGAAGAGTAAGATAGTTTAAATTTCTCACAAAGATAACCTGAACTTATAGGTTTTGATTCTTTAATATAACTTTCTACCACCAATTCTAAAATTTCCTCTTCTCTTTTTTGTGTATCTACGTATCTCATTTTAGCACTCCAAATTGAAGAGTGCTAATATAGTAACATAAGCATTCTTTTTGTCAAGTTGCTACTTTCTCTTCTTTCTTAAATGCTTTTCTAACTTATATTTAAATCTATCTATTTGTTTAATTAAATTTTTAACTACTTTATTTATTGAAGAAGTAGATACTCTTGCTTTCTCATGAGCACATAATACTTTAAAAGGAAGATAAAGATTTGCCCAGGAGTAATACTCCTCCTTATGAGGATTTTTCTCTATATGTAAAGAAAGATGAATAGGTACTTCTTTCTTAAAAAGCTTAATCCTTCTTTCTATCTTCTGAATATTTTTATCAATGATTTGAGAAAGTAACTCTGAATTCTTAAAATTTTTAAAAGAAACATCTACCCGCATCTAACTCCTTTCTTTTTCAAAAACTATCTTTCTTTCTTTTAATTTCACCACAATTTTGTCTCCCTCTTTAAATTCTCCATTTAATATTTTTATACTTAAAGGGTCAATTACTAATTTTTGAATTGTGCGCTTAAGAGGACGCGCTCCATATTCAGGGCTAAAACCACGTTCAGCCAGAAACTCTTTTGCTTCTTCAGTTAACTCAATCTCAATCTTTTTCCCTTCAAGTCTTCCTTTTAAAAAATTAAACTGAATTTGAACAATCTCTTTAATATTCTCCATAGTTAAGTGGTTAAAAACAATAATTTCATCCAAACGATTCAAAAATTCAGGACGAAAGTGTCTCCTTAACTCCATCTTTATTTTTTCCTCAATTGCTTTTTTTGTTGCGGTAATATCAGAGAAATATTCACTGCCAATATTGGAAGTCATAATTATCACTGTATTTTTAAAATTAATCAATCTTCCCT
>CAZESF010000002.1:0-25568 GCA_964515205.1 uncultured Planctomycetia bacterium | reverse complement strand
TCTCCTTAGTTGAGGAAAATACAGCATTAAAATATTTAAATTCAGCCTGATACTTTTGTGCAATAATTTCTCCCAGACTTGTCTTTCCGCATCCAGGAGGCCCCCATAAAATTAAAGAGGATATCCTTTTTGCCTCAATTAATCTCCTTAAAAATTTTCCTTCTCCTAAAACATGCCTCTGTCCTACAAATTCTTCTAAACTTTGTGGGCGTAAACGTAAAGCTAGGGGGGAATTAGAGATTTGCATTAACTTCTAAAAGCCCTGCTTTGTCCGTGGAGGAGCTCGCTCACACAGTCCACTCCTCACACAGGTGGGCGCCGCATTCCTACTGCCACAGCAGGAGGAAGATTTGGCTCCCTTTTACACAGTGTTGGCTGTGGCGCTTTAGCCCTCCACGCAACAAGCAGGGCGCCATCTCTTTTTTACAGAGCAGATAAATTATAACATTTAAAAAAAATAAAATCAAGATTAGCGCAGAATTATTTTCCCTTTTACCTCCGGGAATAGAAGTTTTTTTCTTAATTGATTATGTAGCTTATCTACTTCTTCTGATTGAAGAGTCCTTTCAAAAGAACGATAATGTAATCTTAAAGTAAATCCTTCAAAATCAGGAGGAATTTTCTCTCCCCGATATGTATCAATAATCTCTACTGATTCAAGATATTCCCCAACAGAACTTTTAATTATCCTCATTATATTCTCAAAAGGAAAATCCTTCTTTTTAGCCAAACTAATATCTCTTGATACCTTAGGATAAAAAGAAAAAGGTTTGAAAGATTTATCTTTTCTCATCTCTTTCAGCAGAGATAAATTTAACTGAGCAAAATAAACCTCTTTTTTAATATCAAAAAAATCTCTCAACTCTTTCTTCAAATTTCCCAGAAATCCAACAATTTTTTTATCTTTCTCCACAAAAAGCGCACTTGTAAAATTAGGCAAATCTGCTTTTTTAAATTCAAAATCAACAATATTTAAAAATTTCAATATCTCCTCAATATAAGATTTAAGATAAAGAGGTTTCTCTATAATTCCTATCCCTAAATAAGGCTCCTCTATAACTTTTCCATTTTCCTTTCTGTAAAGATGGGCAATTTCAAAAAATCCATCTATTTTATTTTTCTGATTTAGATTGTATCTTATTACCTCTATTATTCCCAAAAGCAGATTTGTACGCAAAGCATTTTCTTCTTTTCTTAAAGGATTTACTATCTTTATAAAATTTTTCTCTTTCAATTTTTCCAGGTAACTCTCTTTCACAATGCTATAAGTAATTATCTCTTTTAGTCCTAAACGTGTAAGGAATTCTTTAAAAGAAAGCCAAAAATAAAAATCATCTTTTTGTGGTAGAATTGAGGGAAGTCTTTCCGGCACTTTCTCATAACCATAAATCCGTATAACCTCCTCTATAATATCTACCTCTTCTTTTAAATCATCACGAAAAAAAGGAGGCTCTATTTTTAAAACTTCTTTATTTTCTTTACTCACTTTGCAATTAAGCCTTTCTAAAATATTCTTTGCCTCTGAAAAAGAGATATCTACCCCTACATATCTTTTTAAAGAATTAACATTTAACTTTATCTTTTTTGAAGAAGAAGAAACACCTCCAACTTTTTTACTTCCCAAAAAATTACCTCCACATAGTTTTAAAATAAGCTGAACGGAAGCAGCTCTTGTTGCCTCAAGAAGTTGAGGAAACACTTTTCTTTCAAACCGATAACTTGACTCTGTAGAGATCCCCAAAATCTGTCGGGATTTTCTAATTGTAAGAGGTGAGAAAATTGCTGTCTCAATAAGGATATTTTTTGTATTCTCATCTACACAAGAGTTTTCTGCTCCTATTATTCCTGCCAGAGCAATTATTTTTTTCTCATCCGCAATTACCAAATTCTGGGAAGTTAATCTTCTTTCTTTTCCATCCAATCCTAAAAAAAACTCACCTTCTTTTGCCCGGCGAATAAAAATTCTTCCCTCAATTTTATCTAAATCAAAAATATGTAAGGGATGTCCCCATTTAAGCATAGAATAATTTCCAATATCTACAACACTGTTTACTGAATTTATTCCACAATTTGCAATTCTTTCCTTAAGCCAATCAGGTGTTTTTACTACCTTAATTCCTTTAATAACTGAAGCAATATAAAGAGGGCAATCTTTTTTATCCTCTATAGAAATTTTTAAATCTACAGTTTTTTTCTTTATTGAGGGAAACAAAATTTTTAATCTTTTTCCTAAGACCGCCGAGATTTCATTTGCCAACCCAAAGATAGAAAGTAAATCCGCACGGTTAGATGTAACCTCTATCTCAAATATCCAATCATCATTCTCTTTTTTTAAACTCTCTACTTCAACTCCAGCTAAAGTAAGTCTTTCAGCAATATAAGAAGCTTCTTTTTGAGGATTAAAAAACTCTTTGATAAAATTAAGAGTGAACTTCATTTTTAAAACTGTTCAAGAAATCTTACATCATTCTCAAAAAATATCCTGATATCAGCTATTCTATATTTAAGCATAGCAATTCTTTCCACACCCATACCAAATGCAAATCCACTAAATTTTTTCGGATTAATACCGCAATTTTTTAAAACCTTGGGGTGAATCATCCCACAACCTAAAATCTCAAGCCACCCTTTTCCTTTACATACAGAACAACCCTTTCCCTGGCAGATAATACAACTTATATCTACCTCTGCTGAAGGTTCGGTAAAAGGAAAATAATGAGGACGAAATCGCAGTTTTACCTGAGGAGAAAAAAAACTTTGTGCAAAATAAAAAAGCACACCTTTAAGATGGGAAAAATTTATCTCTTTATCCACACAGAAACCTTCAATCTGATGGAACATAAAAGAGTGGGATGCATCCGGATTATCTGGACGATAAACTCTTCCTGGAGAAATCACTGCTAAGGGTGGCGAAAATTTCTCCATCACTCTAATCTGTGAAGGGGAAGTATGACTCCTTAAAAGGAATTTACCTCCTTCTTGAGGAGGTAAATCTAAATAAAAAGTATCAAAGACATCACGGGAAGGATGCTCTAAGGGAATATTTAAAGCAGAAAAGTTATGCCACTCATCCTCTATCTCATTACCTTCAATGATCTGAAATCCCAAATTTTTAAAGATTTGACAGATTTCTTCTATCACCTGAGTAAGAATGTGTTTTCTTCCTATATGCAGGCAAGGAGAGATTACTGTAAAATCTATCTCTTCTTCTTTCTTCTCAAACTGCAATTTTTTCTCTTTAATTAATCTTTCAACCTTTTCCTTAAGAAGATTCAATCTCCTGCCTATATAAGCTCTTTTTTCTTTTTCTAATTTGGGAAGCTGGGAAAACAGTTGATTAATTACTGATTTTCTTCCTAAATAACGAATCCTTGCCTCCTCTAACTCCTTTTCTGTCTTAACCTTTTTAATTTCTTCTTCTGCTTTCTTCTCTAAGAGAGAGATTTTTTCTTCCATATTTTATCTTTTATAAAATAAACTCCCAATAATGTCAAACAAATAATTCCCAAAATAAGAGAAATTTTTATTTTATAGGAAGGTATTATCTCTTTTTTAAAAAAACCTTCTTTTTTAATCCTTATCCTTAATGCATGTATATCAGGAATCTTATGTTGAGGACAATTTTTATGAAAAATTCCCTCAATCTCTAAAATATCTCCTTTCTCTTTGTAAGAACCAAAATGCTTTATCATCTTCCAGGAAGAATCTTTAAAGAAAACTCCGATAGTTGTCTTCCCTTTCACATTTATCCATACTCCTTCCTTTCCTTTTAAAGGCTCTCCAATTGCTTCTGCTTCAATCTTTACAACTTTTCCATCAAAAAAGGAAGGATTTTTTAAAATCTCCTCTATCTTTAAACTATAAAGAGGAAAAGTTAAAATTAAAGTAAGAAAAATAAAAGATAACCTTTTCATTTTTTTAACAAAGATAAAGAATAACCTAAAGCAATAAATACAGATAAAAATTCCAATCTTCCCAACCACATCTGAAAAATATAAATTATTTTTAAAAGAGAAGGCATTGCCGGATTAGTTATTCCTAAGGAAAGCCCCACATTAGCTGTAGCAGAAACTGATTCGAATAAAGAAGAGACAAGAGGATATCCATAAAAAAGAGCAACAATTGTTCCTAAAAGATAAAAGAAAAAATAGACTCCTGTCACAATAAATGCTTCTCTTATGGGAGGAAATTCCAATACTTTATCTTCTAAATGATGAAAGCTCTCTTTATAAACTGCTTTATAAGGCATAATTATTCTTTTTATCTCCCCAAAAATAGCTTTAATCACCAACCCTAAACGCATAAGCTTTATCCCTCCTGTAGTAGAACAAACCCCTCCTCCTATTGCCATAGCAATAATGAGAAGAAATAAAGAGCTTTGACTAAATTTATTTAACTCAAATGAGGCTAAATTGGTAAATCCACATCCGGTATGAGCACTAATCAGCTGGTAAAAACCTTTACGAAAAGAGAGAAAGGAGTTCTTATCTAAGGAAAAATACAAAAGTGTAGTTAAAAGAAAAAGAGAGGCTAAAAACACTTTTATCTCAAAATTTTTAAATATTTCCCGACTATCTTTCTGCCAAATCCAGAAATGGAGATTGAAATTCATTGCTCCCAAAATCATAAATACAAGAGTAACTATTTCTAAAATAAAACTGTGATAATAAAAGATGCTTGCTGCATGAGGTGTAAAACCTCCTGTATCAAAGGAGGCAAAAAAAAGACAGAAAGCTTCAATTAATGCTTTAGAAATACCTAAACCCTTTTTTAAAAGAATAAAAGTATATATTGATACCCCCAATCCTAAATAAATAAAACTTACCTTCCAGATGAATCTTGCTGTAGCAACAATGTTGGGGAAAATTTTTTCTCCTCTTGCTTCACCAAGGTAAAGGCTTACGCTTCCTTTCCTTGTAGAAGTCAAAAGTGAAATACCGGCGAGTACTATTCCCTGTCCACCAATAAACATCATCAAGTGTCTCCATAAATTACAACTTAGAGAAAGATGGTCCAAATCTTCAATTAAGCTTAAACCGGTGGTAGCAAAACCACTCATTGCTTCAAACCACGCATCTAAGAAACTGCGAAAGTGAGAAGATAAATATAAAGGTAAGGCGCCCAGCAAAGAAGCAAAAAGCCAGCTTAAACTTACAATAAAAAAAGAATGCATCCAGCCAATCTCTTTTTTATAAGGAAAAATAAGAATCATAAAAATACCCAAAGAAAGTGTAGCTAAAAAAGAGATAAGAAAATCATAAAAAGGATTAAATTCCTGAAGGAGAAGAGCACATAAAAGAGGAATGAGAAAAAAGAAAGCTAACCCTACCATAATTTTTCCCAAAATATGAAAAATTGCAAAGAAATCTTCTTTGTCAGGAGAGAAAATCATTTTAGGATTAAGGATAAAAGGAAACCGGCTCCTATAAGAGAAAGGACAAAGATAATCTCGGCAAGAATCCCTAAAATTATCTTCATAATTTTCCTACTAAAGCTTCTATTAAATCTTTCTCTTTATCAATTAAAGTCGCAGCAATCACCTCATCATCAGCCAAAATTAAAGTATTTCCCTTAGGAACAATAATACGTGTGCCTCTCAAAATTGAGACTAATACCGCATCCTGGGGAAGTTTTATATCTCTAACTTTTTTATTTACAATTGGAGAGGAGGAAGGAATATCTACTCTTACAATAGAAAGTCTTCCTTTTTTTATACTTAAAAGACTCATCACATCAAAAAAGGAAGCCTCCTCCTCAACAATACGGGCAATAATTGAGGTAGAATCTACCGGAACATCTACTCCCATATATCTATATAAAGGAAGATGACGTGGGTCATTTACTTTTGCCACTGTTCTCTTTATCTTAAAAAGTTCCTTTGCTAAATTACAGATAATAATGTTATCCTCATCAGAAGAAGTGATAGTTACTAACGCATCTGCTTTCTCTAACTTTGCTTCTTTTAAAATATTAGGAAAAGAGGCGTCACCACATATAATAAATGTGTTCTTTAATTCCTCAGCAATCCTCTCACAAACTTTCCTTGATTTATCAATAATACAGACCTGGTGCTTATTCTCCTTAAGTTTTCTTGCCAATAATCTTCCTAACTGTGAGCCTCCAACAATTACGATATACATTTTTTAAATACATCCACCAAAAGATATGTGCGATTAATAATAATTAATCCTTCCTCCGATAAAGCTTTCTTTTTATTAAGTTCATAAACTTGAAGAATAATTTTTTTCAACTTATATTTTCTTTTAACGAATTTTCCCACAACAAGATTAAGATTATCATTTCCTGTAACCAAGACCAAAACATCTGTTTCTTCTATTCCTGCTTTTTTAAGAGTTTCTATATCTAATACATCTCCCACAACTTTTCTTCCATTAAAGTCTTGGGGAAGTTCTTCTAAGGCCTGCGCAGATTTATCAATTACTACAACGTTGTTCTCTGAAGATAACTCTTCTGCTAAAGCTCTTCCCGTTTTACCACATCCGGCAATAATTATATATTTCATTACTTATTTTTAACTAATTCTACCAGCTTCTCAAAAACCTGAGGTTCTTCACAAGCTAAGTGAGCTAAAATATTACGGGAAAGATTAACATTTTTTTCTTTTAATCCATGAATAAACTCTTTATAAGTTAAACCTCTTTCTCTAACAGCAGCATTTATTCTTACAATCCATAAACGGCGAAATTCACGCTTTCTCTGACGTCGATCCCGATAAGAATATACCAAAGCTCGCCTTAATGTCTCTTTTGCTCTTCTTAATACATTTTTGCGTTTACCCCAGAAACCCTTAGTTAATTTAAATATCTTCTTCTTTCTTTTACGTGAAGCTACAGAGTGTTTTACCCGCATCTTACTCCTTTCTTAATTAAGTCCCGTAAGGTAAGGCTCTTTTCACCATCTTTTTATCAGCAGAAGCCACTGAAGTTTTTTTTCTCAAAGCTCTTTTTCTCTTTTTAGACTTCCCACTTAAAAGATGACGTCTTCCTGCTTTAGAACGAATTAGTTTCCCTCCTCCTGTAATCTTTATCCTTTTGACTAAAGCTTTCTTTGTCTTTAATTTAGGCATTTCACCTCCTATTTTGGACCCAGAATCAAAACTAAACTTTTACCTATCATCTGAGGGGATTTTTCTACCCTTGCAATTTTTTCTGTATCCTTTATCAATTTATCTATTAACTTTTTCCCTAAATCCTGATGAATTATTTCTCTTCCTTTAAAAAGTAACCTTATCCTCACTTTATGCCCTTTTTCCAAAAATTCCTGAATATGTTTTAATCTAATCTGATAATCATGTTCTTCAATACGACAAGAGAGTCTTACCTCTTTTAACTGACTATGTTTTTGATGTTTTTTTGCTTCTCTTTCTCTTTTCTCCTGCTCATATTTATATTTGGCAAAATCCATTATTCTGCATACAGGTGGGTTTGCCTGAGGAGCAACTTCTACCAAATCCAATCCATATTCTTCTGCTTTTTTTAATGCTAACTGGCGAGGAAATATCCCTAATTGTTCTCCTTCCGGACTGATCAAACGCACAGTTTTAGCTGTTATTCTTTCATTAATTCGAATATTTCGCCTGATAATTCCTCCTTTCTAACTTAAATTTTTTAACTCTTTAATAAACTCCTCCAGTTCCCTTCCTCCCAAATCTTTATTTTCTTTTCTTAAAGAAACGATATTTTCTTTTTCTTCCTTTTCTCCTACAATAATTATATAAGGAATCTTTTCTAACTCTGCCTCACGAATCTTTCTGGATAAAGTTTCATCTCTTAAATCTAACTCCACCCGAAATCCTTCCTTTTCTAAAACCTCCTTTATCCGCAAAGCGTAATCTTTAAAAGAACTTTTAACGGTTAATATTTTTACCTGAACAGGTGCCAGCCAAAAGGGGAATCTACCGGCAAAATGTTCCACCAACGTAGCGATAAATCTTTCTAAGCTTCCCAAAATTACCCGATGAATCATAATCACTCTTTTTCTCTTTCCATCTTTATCCTGATAGGTAAGATCAAACTTTTCTGGAATGCTATAATCAAGCTGGACCGTTGCACATTGCCACTCTCTTCCTATAGCATCCTTAAGCTTTATATCAATCTTGGGACCATAAAAAGCCCCTTCCTTGGGGTTAATCTTATAATGAACTCCTTTCTTTTTTAAAATTTCTTCCAAAATTTTTTCTGCTTTTTCCCATTTTTCTACTTCTCCAATAAATTCATCCGGACGTGTACTTAACTCTGCACTGAAGTCTTGAAATCCAAATTTTTTTAATGCGTATTCAACAAAATCTAAAATATTTTCTATCTCCTGATAAAGATTCTCTTCTTGACAGAAAATATGCGCATCATCTTGAGTGAACCCTCTTACTCTTAAAAGACCACATAAAACTCCACTTTTCTCATAACGATAAACTGTCCCTAACTCAAAAATTCTTAAAGGAAGTTGTCGCCAGCTTCTTATCTCTTTCTGATAAATAAGAATGTGCCCAGGGCAATTCATAGGTTTTAAAATAAATTCTTGATTCTCTTTTTTAATAGGATACATATAATCTTTATAAAATTCTAAATGACCTGATTTCTCCCAGAGTTTTTTATCCATAATATGAGGGGTAACAACCAATTCATAACCTCTTTTTATATGTTCCCTAACTAACCAGTCCTCAATAATTCTTCTTAAAATCGCACCTTTGGGAAGATAAAAAACTAAACCTGCTCCTGCTTTATCAGGGTAAATATCAAAAAGCTCTAATTTCTTTCCTAAAACACGGTGGTCTCTTTTTTTTGCTTCTTCTAATCTTTTAAGAAAGTCATCTAATTCTTCTTGAGTAAAAAAAGCTGTTCCATAAATACGTTTAAGTTGAGGGTTTGTCTCTTTCCCCCGCCAGTAAGCACCTGCTATAGAAAGTAATTTAAAATATTTTACCTCTGATGTAGAATTAACATGCGGACCTTTACATAAATCAACAAAATCAGCGTGTTTATAAATACTCACCTTTTCTTCCTCAATTTCCTCAATTAACTCTAATTTATAGATCTCGCCTTTTTCTTTAAAAAATTTTTTTGCTTCCTCTTTGCTCCATTCTTCTTTTATGAAACTATAATCTTCCTTCACAATCTCCCTCATTATCTTCTCTATCTGGGGCAAATCCTCCTCTTTTAAAGGTGCATCAAAATCATAATAAAACCCATCTTGAGTAGCCGGACCGATTCCTAATTTTGCCTGCGGATAAATTCTTTTAACCGCACTGGCCAAAATATGTGCACAAGAATGTCTCAGTGTAGCTAATTCCATAAAAGAAATGGGCGCACCCCGACTTGAACGGGGGACCTTTTGCATGTCAAGCAAACGCTCTAACCAGACTGAGCTATGCGCCCTTATTTTCAATTAAAGAATGGGCGGGGAGGGACTCGAACCCTCACGGTCCCAAAGGACCATGGGATTTTAAGTCCCAGGCGTCTGCCTATTCCGCCACCCGCCCATAAGCTTTGTCTTCTTTCTCTATCTTCTCAATATTTTCCACACCTGTTTTTTTCTTTCCAGTCATTACGGAAACGACTAATTGAATAATGCTTGCCCTTGGGGCAAAAGTCGCTTCCGCCATCCACTCATCCTATCAAGGCGTGGGCCGGATTTGAACCGGCGTAAAACGGTTTTGCAGACCGTTGCCTAACCACTCGGCCACCACGCCTATTTTTTAGATTCTCTCTTCTTCTCCACTACCCTTATTTTCTTTTCCGCTATCTCTTTTAGAGCATTCTCTAAAGGTTTCTCATCCGTCTTCTCCACCAAAGGCTTCTCGCCATCAGCAAGCTGAAGAGCTCTTTTTGCTGCTAATATAGTAAGTTTATATACAGAACCTCTTGCTGCCCCTAATAATCTCTCCAAAGGAACGTAACCCTCCATATAACCTTAACCTTTCTGCTTTCAAAATTATCTCTAAATCCTCCATACTTTTTTTTATCTCCTTATTTATTACTAAATAGTCATAATACTTTAAATACCCCATCTCTTTCTTTGCCAGAAAAAGTTTTTCTTTTAAATGTATCTCTTTCCTTCTTTTCAATCGTTGATAAATCTCTCCTAAATCTACAGCAATAAAAATTGTTATTATTTTACCTTCTTTAAAATTTTTTTTCAAATATTTTCCTCCTTTAACATCAATACACAAAATTAGGTCTTTCTTTGCCTTTTTTGCTTCTTTTAAAAAATACTTAGGGGTACCATAATAATCATTTAAAACTTTTTGGCTTTCCAAAAAAAACCCTTGTTTCTTCTTCTTTAAAAACTCCTTCTTACCAATAAAAAAATAATCTTTACCTTCTTTTTCTCCTTCTCTCCTTCCCCGTGTAGTAAACGAAATTGTACGAAGAAAATTTTCTTTGATAAATTTTTTCCGGAAGAGTCTTTTAAGAAGGGTAGTCTTCCCTACGCCTGCCGGGCCTGAGATTATAAATAATCTCATCGAATCTATTCTATATTCTGTGCTTGCTGACGAATCCTTTCTGAGTAATTTTTCGCCTCAATAATAAAAGAAACTAATTCTTTCTTTTTCGTTTTACTTAAAGAAGCATTTAACTCTCTTAAAATTTCCTGAATAATAAAATCTATCTCTTTACCTACAGGCGCTTCCTTTTTTAAAGATAAAAGTTTTCTCAATTTTTTCAAATAAAAAGAAAATAAAGTAATCTCCTCATCAATATCTTCTTTGCTTATCTCTTTCTCTTTAATCTCAACTCTTACTTTCTTTACTCTCTCTACTACATCCTCCATCTTTTTTAAATATCTCAAAATCTTTTTCTTTACTGCTCTGCCCTGTTTTTGTCGAAATGATTTAATTTTCTTGATAGCTTCTTTCACACCAGCAATTATCCACTCATCTTTATCTACTTCTTTTTTAAAAGAAATTACTCCGGGAAGGTTTAAAAGTTCAGATATATCTATCGAATACTCCAACCCCAACTGACTCACTACTTTATTTATCTGATGATAATAGCTTTTTAAAATCTTCTCATTAATTGCAGGCTGAAGAGCATTTTCTGATTTTATAAATATATACATCTCTATCCTTCCCCGAGAAAAATCTCTCTCTATCAACTCTCTAATTTTTCTTTCCAAGATGACTTTTTCTGGCGGAAGATGGTAGATTGCTATATCTAAGTATTTGGAATTGAACGACTTAGCAACTATTTCCAACCTACTATCTTTTCTCACCTTCCTTACATAAGCATAAGCTGTCATCGTCCTCATTTCCAAACTCTTTTTCTTACTCCATCCAAAATAATCTCTTCTGTGGGATAAAGCTCATATACAATCTCATCTGGCTCAAACCACAGCTTAATTTCTTTTTCTGCATCCTCCTCAGAGGAGGAAGCATGAATTACATTTTCATATAATCCTGACGTCAATATCCTTCCATAAGCACCCCGGATGGTGGTAGGTTCTGCCTCCTCAGGATTAGTTGCTCCCACAACCTCTCTTACTTTCTTGATAGCATCCTCCCCCCAATAAATTAAGGCCAATACTCTATTTTCTCCATGTAGCTGACCGGTAATGTATCTTATAAGTTCTGAATAAAATGATTTATCTTTTAGATGAGCGTAATGTTTCTCTGCCAGTTTTTTTGGCACTTTTACTACCTTAGCAGCAATAATCTTTAAGTGGGTCTTAGAGAGTCTGCTTAAAATATCTCCAGTTAAAGATTTTTTCAATCCATCAGGTTTAATAATTACTAAAGTAGCCTGATTCTTCATAAAAATCTTTTTGTTATCCTCTCTAAATCATCAAGATTATAATATTCAATTACTATCTTTCCCTGATTATTCTTTCTATGAAGTACTTTCACTTTTGTACCCAGTGCCTGCATCATCTTTTTTTCTATCTCACTTACAAAAGGAGAAGTTTTAGATTTTTTTCTTTTTCTTCTTACTTTCTCCTCAATCTCTCTTACAGAAAGTCTCTCTTTTATTATCTTATAAAAAAGTTCTTTTTGTTGTGAGACTTCTTTCAATCCTAAAATCGTTCTCGCCTGGGTCTTACTGATTATTCCTTTTTTTAATCCCTCCTGAATCTCAGAAGGTAAATTAAGCAGCCTCAATGCGTTTGCTATATAAGTCTTATCCTTATTTACGAGGTGAGCTATCTCCTCATAAGTTAAATCAAATTCCTCATGTAACCTCTTAAAAGAAACTGCCTCCTCAATAGGATTTAAGTCTTTACGTTGCAGGTTCTCAACGAGAGCAAAGGCTAATGTTTCTTCATCAGACAATTCTTTAACTATTGTTGGTAACTCTTTGATTCCCAAAGACTTAGCTGCAAAATACCTTCGATGTCCAGCAATTATCTCATATTTATCTTCCCTTCTTCTTACCAGAATAGGCTGTAGTATTCCTTTCTCTTTTATAGAATTTTTAAGTTCTTCTAATTCTTCTAATTTAATCTCCTGACGAGGCTGAAGAGAAGAAGGAATGATTTTTTCCAGAGATAAATATACAAGATCTTCTCTCTTTTCTTTCTCAGGGATTAGTGCCCCTAAACCTTTTCCTAAAACTTTCTTACTCATTTTAAAGAAGACAGTACCTCTATATTAATTTTTCTTCCTAAAATCTCTTGGGCTAAGTTAAGATAAGCTTTTGTTCCTACACACTGAAAATCATAAAAAAGAATTGGTTTCCCAAAACTGGGGGCTTCAGCTAATTTAATATTGCGAGGAATTATTGTATTGAAAGTTTTCTCTTTAAAAAATCCTTTTACCTCCTCAATTACCTGAAGAGTCAGACGTGTGCGAAAATCAGCCATAGTGAGCAATATTCCCTCTATTTCTAAGGCAGGGTTTAATCTTTTTCTTACTAACTCAATTGTTCTTAAAAGCTTTGATACACCCTCTAAAGCATAATATTCACACTGGATAGGAATAATTAAACTTTGAGAGGCAACAAGTACATTTAAAGTGAGAATTCCTAAGGAAGGAGGAGCATCAATTATTACAAAAGAGAATTTTTCCTTTATTCTCTCCAAAAATTTTTTCAATCTTTCTTCTCTGTCTTCAAATCCAACCAGCTCTATTTCTGCTCCTGCTAAAGAGAGGGATGAAGGAATAAGATAAAGATTTTCCCAAGAAGTAGACAAGATCTTATCACTTACATCTTCTCCTAAAAGTGCTTCATATATAGTAAACTCTATCTTTTCATTATTTAAATCCTTCCCCAATCCACTTGTAGCATTGCCTTGAGGGTCCATATCAATAACAAGTGTCTTTTCTCCTCCTAAAGCTAAAAAAGCGGCTAAATTAACTGCCGTGGTAGTCTTTCCTGTCCCTCCTTTTTGATTACAGATACCGATTATTTTACCCATTCTTCAAAAAACTAATAAATACAAGCATTTTCATGAAAGTTTTCACGTGAAAACTCCGTATCAAACCGTATCATGCTACCCTATTCACTCAATTTTTAATCCTTAACTAACCTCTTCCTAAAATTTTTCTAACATTCTCTCAAAAGCCAATAAATACAATTATACCTCTTAAAAGTTTTCACGTGAAAACTCCTCTGCCCTTATCTTTTTTAAATTTACCAAGTTTAATTTTCTTTAAATTCAAGATAGTTTTCAAAAAGCTAATAAATACAAGCTTTTTCGCGAAAGTTTTCACGTGAAAACTTTTTCACTGTAATTTTATAAAATGGTTTTGTCTTTGTCAAGAAAAAGATACACGATTCAGGCGCCATTGATAAATAAAGGTGAATATGTTTTGTGTTAACCAGTAAAGAACTAAACCGGAAGGAAAGTGGTAAAAGATGATTCCAATAAAAAGAACAAAAAATGTTCCCATCTGTTTTTGTTGAGTGTCCTGTAGAGAAGATTGAGCAAGTCTTTGCTGAAGAAGGTTTAAAACCACGAGAAGTAAAGGCAAAACATTTAAATATTCTCCAATAAAGGGAAAGTTGAATCCCAAAAAGATTGCTCTATCCGGGGAAGATAAATCTTTTATCCATAAGAATCTTGCGTTTTTAAGCTCAACTAATCGCAGTAATACCTGATAAAGAGCAATGAAAAAAGGAAGTTGAAGAAAAAGTGGCAAACATCCCCCCAGACAACCACCTGCAGGATTAACTCCATATTGACGATATAGTTCTACAAGTTCTTTGTTAAGACGTGTAGGGTTGTCTTTATATTTTCCCTTTAATTCTTCTATTTTTGGCTGTAATTTCAGCTGCACTTCTTGCATCTTCTTCATCGCCTTAGCGCTTTTTGCGGTAAAAGGGAAAAACAAAAGATAAACTGCAGCGGAAAGTAAAATAATGCTTACTCCCCAATTATGAGTAAAAGAATTAAAAAATTTTAAAATTTTTATTAAAAGAATAGCAATAGGATGGAAAGTTCCATAATGGATAATTTTCTCCAAATTATATTTTTTTAATTCCTCTTGTAGCTGGGGACCAATATAAATATTGAGTTCATCTTCGAGAGGCTTTGTTTTCACTATCCAATCTATTTCTTTATTCTCTCTGTGCAATAATACCTCCCTTGTTTTCTTATCCCAAATAACTAAGCAATAATAGCGAGAGCTTGCCCCTAAAAAGGAGGTCTTAAAAGAACCTTCTTTTGTCCGCAAAAAAGGATTTCTTTTTAACTTATCTTCATCCTGATAAAAAATTTCCTGGTATCGTCGACTTAACCTATTGGATTCCAGTAAGTTACAAAACAAAATCTTTCCATAATTTCTATTCTTAATTTTTAATTTGAGAAGATAGTCTTGAAAGGTAAATTCTTTGACTAAATCATCATAGATCAAAATAACCGTATCATCCTTCCGTATCAGTTTGAACTCTTTATCTTTATATTGAGGAGAATACCCAATATTTGTAAAGGGGAGATATTCCTTATATGGTTTTATAAAGATTTTTTTTATGTAACCTCCTGTAATTGAGTAAGTTACGATAAACTTATCCGTTTCAATATCCTCCATTTTCCCTTTCTTCTTGGGAAGATAAACCTCTTTTCTTTTTTTCTTAACCTTCCTTTTTTGTGGAGAATTATTAGGAGTAATACTTTTTACCCAAAGAGAATAAGAAAGAATAAAAGAAAAAGTAATAATTAAAAATAAAAAAACGCGTTTCTCCATACTTTAAGGATAATCTACCCCTCCCCTAGAGAAAGGATGACACTTAAGAAGTCTTAAAAAAATTTTTTTAATTGCTTTTCTTAGAGAATATCTCTTTAAAGCCTCCTCTGCGTATTGAGAACAAGAAGGAATATACTTACATTTTACAGGAAAAAGAAACCTTACTGCTTGGTATAACTTTATTATCTTTAAGAAAAGATTTTTCACACAGGAATAAGATATTTTCTTCCTTTTTTTCTCCTTCTTTTTAAAATTTTTCTTCCTGAACGGGTAGATATTCTTTTAAGAAACCCGTGTGTTCTTCTTCCTCTTCTTTTTGTAGGAGTAGTCAGGTGTTTTTTCATGATGTTAAAATTTTACATAAAATAATAGCTTTGTCAAATAAAATAATTGTTGAAAAAAAGAACCAGAAAGGTATAATAATAAACCATCCTGCTCACAATATAGAGACTGTGAATAAGTTGTGAAATTTGTGAATAAATAAGATGCAAAGTCTGTGGGAAAAGTGTTTAGAGAGGCTTAAAGAAGAAATAGGAAAATTATCTTTTGATACCTGGATTTCTCCTCTTAATCTAAAAGAGATAAAAGAAAACAGTATCACTCTTGAGGCTCCTGATATCTTTTTTAAACAGTGGCTGGAAACTCATTACATAGAAAAAATTAAGGAAATTATTAAAGAAATAACATTAAAAGAATTTAAAATAAGGTTAGAAGTAAATCCTCAACTATTTAAACGCAAAACTAATCAAATTTTTAAAAAAATCCAGAAAAATTTTCAACAGGAAACAGATTTACGTCTTAATCCCCGTTTTACTTTTGAAAATTTTATCGTAGGTAGTTCTAACCGTATGGCTCACGCAGCCAGTTTAGCTGTGGCTACTTCTCCTGGCAAAACCTATAATCCTTTATTTATTTATGGAGGAGTGGGTTTAGGTAAAACCCATCTTATGCAGGCTATAGCTCATCATATCTTAAGTAAAGATATGCAAAAAAAAGTAAAATATATTTCTTCGGAAAAATTTACTAATGAACTTATCTTTGCTATACAGAATCATATAACAGGAAAATTTCGTAACAAATACAGGAATATCGATGTCCTTTTAATTGATGATATCCATTTTCTCTCTGGAAAAGAAGCAGTTCAGGAGGAATTTTTCCACACTTTCAATGAGCTTTACGATAACCATAAACAAATCATTATCTCTTCTGATAAGCCCCCTCGTGAGATTCCTAAAATAGAGGAGAGATTAATTTCCCGTTTTAGCTGGGGATTGGTAGTTGATATACAACCCCCTGATTTCGAAACAAGAGTAGCAATTTTAAAAAAGAAAATAGAGAAAGAACCAATAGAAATCAGTGATGAGGTGTTAAATTTTGTTGCCGAAAAAATTACTACTAATATTAGAGAATTAGAGGGAGCTTTGGTAAGAATTATTGCTTATTCTTTAATTGAAAATAGAAAAATCGATTTAGAATTAGCTAAAAATATTTTAAAAGATATGGTAAAGGAGATCTCTAAAAAAATAACTCCTCAGAAAGTTTTAGAAAAAGTATGTGAATTTTTTGAAATCTCTCAAGAAGATTTAAAAAAAGAAAAAAGAAGTAAAAATATAGCTTTTCCTCGACAGATAGCTATGTTTCTTTTAAGAGAGCTTACAGATTTATCTTTTCCTGAAATTGGAGCTCTTTTGGGAGCAAAACATCATACTACCGCTTTATATGCTTATAAGAAACTTAAAGAAAAATTAGATAAAGATAAAAAAATTAAGGAAATTATCACACAATTAACACAGGTTATTAAAAGTTAATTTTAAAAAAAATATTTTGTTTTATTAAGTTTTTTAAGATATAATTACTTATTCACAAAAGTTTCTACTACTATGAAGTTTATTATTCCTCAGAATAAGTTAGTAGAAGTTTTAGGAAAAGTTAGTGGGCCAGTAAGTAATAAACAAAATTTTCCTGTACTCAACTGTGTATTAATAGAAGCTCTACAAAACAAAATAAAGTTTATTACAACCGATTTAGATTCTTCTATAATCACCTATCTTGAAATTCCTCCAGAAGAAAAAGGAAAAGTAGCTGTTCCTTTTAAGAGGTTTATCTCTATCGTAAAAGAACTACCTAAGCAAGAAATAGTTATAGAAAAAGTTAAAGAAAATTTGTGTATAAGATGTGAGAAAATAGAATTTAAAATAAATTGTATGGAAACAGATGATTTTCCTAAAATAGATGAAGAAATAAAAGAAAATCTTATAACTTTACCTTCTTCAGATCTATTAGAGATGATAAGAATGACATCTTTTTGTGTAGGAGGGGAAGAATTAAATTATGTACTTAGCGGAATTCTTTTTGAAATAGTGGAGGATAAAATAAATTTAGTAGCTACAGATGGAAAAAGGTTATCTTTTATTCAGAAGAAATTACCCCCTACTCAACCAGAAATATCTACAAAATTAAGTTTCATTCTTTCTGTAAAAGCTATTCATGAAATACAAAGATTAATAAAAGAAAAAAAAGAAATATTTCTTTTCATTAAAAATGGAAATGTAGGAGTAGATTGTAAAGATACTTTATTTTTTACGAAAACTATAGATGGAGAATTTCCTAATTATTCTCAATATATACCTACTCCTGTAGAAAGCAAACTTACCATTAGACGTTCTTTGTTTCTCTCAGCATTAAAACGAGCGCAGCTTTTATCTACCCCTGATTATCAGGGAGTAAAATTAGAATTACAAAAAAATGAATTAATTCTTTCTAAATCTACTCCTCAATTAGGAGAGTTAAAAGAGTCGTTGGAGGCTAATTATACCGGTACACCTCTACAGATAAGTTTTAATCCTGTTTATTTAACTGATGTATTAAGAAATATCGAAGAGGAAATAATAACTTTTGAGATTTATGGAGAGGATAAACCTGCAGTGTTAAGGAAAGATAATTATATCTATCTTGTTTTACCTATAAAGTTATAAGTGGCTGAACATATTCGGAAATCTCTTTTTCGGTTTTTAAATAATTTAAAAAGAAAAAAAATAGAAAAAAAAGACGTTTTACTTATTTTAAATAAGATTTTAAACAAAAACATTCAGAAGCATATTTGTGGTATTCGTTTTTATAAAAACAATCTTATAATTAAAGTAGATAATAATTTATGGGGATATCAACTTAATTTATTATCTCCTCAAATTTTAAAATCATTTCAAGAAAAAGGAATAGAAAAAATAAAAATAAAAGTAGGCTGAAATGAGTATACAACAAAAATATGATGCTACAACAATTCAGGTTTTAGGAGGAATTGAGGCAGTAAGAAAAAGACCAGCAATGTATATTGGGGATACTTCAATAAGAGGTTTACACCATTTAATATATGAAGTTGTAGACAACTCTGTAGATGAAGCTACAGCAGGTTTCTGTACTTGGATAAAAGTTATAATTCATACCGATGGAAGCGTATCAGTTGAAGACAATGGAAGAGGTATTCCTGTAGATATACATAAGAAAGAGAAAAAACCAGCAGTGGAGGTAGTCTTAACCACTCTTCATGCAGGAGGTAAATTTGATAATCGTGTTTATAAAGTAGCTGGAGGACTTCATGGAGTAGGAGTTAGTGTAGTAAATGCTTTAAGTGAATGGCTTGAGGTGGAGATAAAAAGAGAAGGTAAAATTTTTCATCAACGTTATGAGAAGGGTAAACCAGTAACTTCTTTAAAAGTTATCGGTAAAGCAAAACATACAGGTACAAAGATTACATTCAAGCCAGATAGAGAGATTTTTTCTACTACAGAATTTTCTTTTGATTATCTTTCAGGACGCTTAAGAGAATTAGCTTTTTTAAATAAGAATTTAGAGATATCTTTAATAGATGAACGCACCGATAAAGAAAATGTATTTAAATTTAAAGGAGGTTTAGTCTCTTTTATAGAATATCTTAATCGCAACAAAAACCCCTTGCATAAAAAGATAGTCAGTTTTTATAAAGAAAAAGAAGGAATAATAATTGAAGGAGCTTTACAATACAATGATGGATATAAAGAGATGATTTTTAGTTTCGCTAACAATATTAATACTATTGAGGGGGGTACACACTTGACAGGATTTAAAACTGCTTTAACTCGTGTTATTAACCAATATGCACGCACAAAAAATTTACTTAAAAATATCTCGGGTATTTCTGGAGAAGATGCACGGGAAGGACTTTCGGCAGTAATAAGTGTGAAACTTCCTAATCCTCAGTTTGAAGGTCAAACTAAGACTAAGTTAGGAAATTCTGAAGTAGAGGGATTAGTTTCTTCTGTGGTTTTTGAAGCACTTACCTCCTTTTTTGAAGAGAATCCTTCGGTAGCAAATAAAATTATGGAGAAGGCGATATTGGCAGCACAGGCACGTGAGGCAGCTCGACGAGCACGAGAGTTAACTCGGCGAAAGGGAGCTTTAGATACAGCGAATCTTCCTGGCAAATTAGCAGATTGTTCAGAGAAGGACCCTACTTTTAGTGAACTTTTTATTGTAGAAGGAGAATCTGCAGGAGGGAGTGCTAAACAAGCACGGGACAGAACCTTTCAGGCGATTTTACCAATAAAAGGAAAAATTTTAAACGTGGAAAAGGCAAGATTAGACAAGATTTTAAGCAATGAGGAGATAAAGACAATAATTTCTGCTTTAGGAACAGGTATAGGAGAAGACTTTGATATTAAAAAGTTGCGTTATCATAAAATTATCATTATGGCTGATGCTGATGTGGATGGTTCACATATCCGCACTTTACTTTTAACTTTTTTTTATCGTCAATTTCCTCAACTGATAGAGGAAGGTTTTATTTATATTGCTCAGCCACCTCTTTATAGAATCTGGAAGAAAAACCTTGAAAAATATATTCACACAGAGGAAGAAATGACCCAGATTATACTTGACTTAGGAACAAAATCAATGGCGTTGAAGAAGAAAAAGGGAAAAAGAGAGCAAGTTTTTTCTAAAAAAGATTTTATCCAAATTATAAAAAATCTTATTGAGTTAGAAAAACTACTTCACGGGTTAAGTAAAAAAGGAATTGAGGCAAGAGAATATCTTAAAGCAATAAATGAAAAGAAAAACGAATACCCTTTTTATAAAGTCAGTGTGAAGAATGGAAGCACGTTTGTATATAGTGACGAAGAGTTGAGTAAATATGAAGAAGAAGATGTGGTGGAAATTTTTGAAACATATCATATAAAAGAGATAGGTGAAAATTTAAAGAATTTGGAAGTTTCTATAAAAGAGTATGTGGAAGATAAAGAATACTTACTTAGAAATTTAGATACAAAAGAGGAGATTAAATGTAAAAATTTAAAAGAAGTTTTAGAGGAAGTGAGAAAGGAAGCGGTGAAAGGAGTAAATATTCAGCGTTATAAAGGTTTAGGAGAGATGAATCCCTCTCAATTATGGGAAAGCACAATGAATCCTGAAACGCGCACACTTATAAAAGTTACCTTGGAAGATGCGGTAGAGGCAGATAGAATCTTTACTATTCTTATGGGGGGAAATCCCGCACCCCGCAGAGAATTTATCCAGGCTCATGCTCATGAAGTTAAAAATTTAGATATTTAGTTATGAGAGAGGTTTTAAAAGAGCAGATCTATCCTAAGTATTTGGAAGAGGAGATGAAGGATTCTTATCTTTCTTATGCAATGAGTGTAATTGTGGGACGCGCTCTTCCTGATATAAGAGACGGACTTAAACCAGTGCAGAGAAGAATTCTTTATACCATGCATCAACTTCACCTAAGACATAACCAACCTCATAAAAAAAGTGCAAGAGTTGTAGGGGAGTGTCTGGGAAAATTTCATCCTCATGGAGATGTTGCGGTTTATGATGCTTTAGTAAGAATGGGGCAGGGCTTTTCATTAAGATACCCTTTAATTGATCCTCAAGGAAATTTTGGTTCTGTTGATGGAGATCCACCGGCAGCGATGCGCTATACAGAATGCAGACTCTCACGCATCGCTGATTATCTTCTTACAGATATTGAAAAAGATACAGTTAATTTCTTCCCTAATTTTGATAATACACTTTCAGAACCTGAAGTTCTACCTGCTGTTTTGCCTAACCTCTTGGTGAATGGAACCAGTGGAATTGCAGTAGGAGTGGCAACCAATATTCCTCCTCATAATTTGGAAGAAGTCTGTGATGCTTTGGGCTATCTTTTAGACAATCCTGAGGCGACAGTGAAAGATTTATTTAAGATTATAAAAGGGCCAGATTTTCCTACCGGAGGCATCATCTGTGGGAAAGAGAATATTCTTAAAGCTTATCAGGAGGGAAAAGGTAGAATAATCGTGAGAGGAAAAGTTACTATTGAACATACCAAAAATAAAACCCAAATTGTAATTACGGAAATCCCTTATCAGGTTAATAAAGCTGCTCTTTTAGAATCAATTGCTGATTTGGTTAATAGTAAGAGAATTGAGGGAATTTCTGATTTAAGAGATGAATCGGATAAGGAGGGGATAAGGATAGTTATAGAGCTTAAGAAAGATGCGCAAGCAGAGATTGTTTTAAATCAGCTTTATAAACACACAAATTTGGAGATTACTTTCGGAGCTATTTTCCTTGCGCTTGTAAATCGTCGTCCTCAGATTTTAAATTTAAAAGATTTCTTAACTCATCATATTCGTTTTCGCAAAGAAATTATCCAGAGACGCACAAAGTTTGAGTTAGAAAGAGCAAAAAAAAGAGCACATATTTTAGAAGGATTAAAAATAGCTTTAAAATTTTTAGATAAAGTAGTGGAATTAATCAAAAAGTCAAAATCACCTCAGGAAGCGAAACAAGCTTTAATGAAAAGATTTTCTCTCACAGAGATTCAGGCACAAAGTATTTTAGAGATGCAACTTCAGAGATTATGCGCTTTGGAAAGGAAAAAGATTGATGAGGAATATTTGGAATTAATAAAAAAGATAGAGTATTATCAACTAATTCTTTCTTCAGAGAGGAAACAGGAAGAGTTGATAAAGGAGGAATTGAGAGAATTAAAAGAGAAATTTGCCGATTCAAGAAGAACAGAAATTGTTGCCGAAAGAGAAGAGATAGAGGTTGAAGATTTGATTGTGGAAGAAGAGGTAGTGATTGCTATCACCGGTTCCGGCTATATAAAACGACAGCCTATCTCAACTTACCGACGTCAGCAGAGAGGAGGAAAAGGTGTGAGTGCTATTACCACAAAAGAAGAAGATTTTGTAGAACATCTTTTTGTTGCCTCAAGTAAAGACACTTTACTTTTCTTTACTAATTTAGGCAAAGTCTATTCTTTAAAAACTTATAAAATCCCTACCGGAACTCGCACTTGGCGGGGAAAAGCAATTATAAATCTTTTGCGTCTCTCTTCGCGAGAAAAGATAACCGCGATATTAGCAGTGAAAGAGTTTGAGAAAGAGATATCTGTTTTTATGGCTACCGCTTCAGGATTGGTAAAAAGAGTAGCTTTGGAGGTGTTTTCTAATATAAGAAAAAGAGGAATTTCAGCAATAAATTTGAATAAAAATGATTATCTTATTGGTGCTGGATTATGTAGAGAGGATGCAGAAGTGATTTTAATTACCAAAAAAGGTTTCTCTATCAGATTTCCTGTTGAAGATGTAAGGGTAATGCATAGACAGGCACGGGGAGTAAAAGGAATTAAACTTTCTTCTGATGATTGTGTAGTGGGAATGGTTGTTCTGGCAGAGGATATAATAAATAAAGATTTTTATCTTCTTACAGCAACAAAGAAAGGGTTTGCTAAAAGAACGCATATAAAAGAGTATCGCAGGCAAGCTCGTGGAGGAAAAGGGATTATCAATATTAAAATTACAGAAAGAATAGGAGAGGTAATTGGAGTAGTTTTGGTAGCAGAAGATGATGAGGTTATGTGTATTACAGAGAAGGGGATCCTTATTCGCCTAAGGGTAAAAGAAGTCAGAGGGACGAAAAGAGGTACTCAAGGAGTTAAAATTATAAATTTGAAAGAGAAGGACAATTTAGCCTCCCTTACCCGAATAGTATCTCAATAATATAAATTATGGGAATAAACACCTTCTTTAAGCTTTCTTCGTCCCAGACATCTCTATTACCTTTATCTGCTCAGGATACTTTAAAAACTTCATCAAATTTTCCACCTTCATAGAATACCTCCTCTCTCACTTATATTTGCATTATATTTTAATATTCTATCTCCTTTCCTATTAAAGCATTTTGTAGAATAGAAAGATTAAAGATTATAGTTAAGAAACTAATTCTATTTTCTTCTCTCCTTTTTCTATCTCTCCAATAATATAGGCAGGCCAGAATTTGTTAAGATAAGAGGAAATCTTTGAAACATTTTTTTTATTTACTACCAGAATCATTCCTATTCCCATATTAAATACCGAATACATCTCTTTCTCCTCTATGCCTTTTTCTTGAATGATTTTAAAAATTTCAGGAACCGACCATTTTTTTCTAATTATCATCTTCAACCCTTGAGGAATTATCTTTGTCGCTTTATTATAAAAAGCGCCTCCGGTTATATGAGCAATACCATGAATATCATAAGGAAAAATTTCAAAAAGTTTTAAGATGGGCTTAGCATATATCCTTGTAGGTTTAAGTAATTCCTCTTTATATTTTTTAATCTCTTTTTTATCTAAAACCTTTCTTACAAGAGAAAAACCGTTAGAATGAAGACCACTTGAGGCTATTCCTAAAACAATATCACCTTTCTTAACTTTTCTTCCATCAACAATTCTTTTCTTCTCCACTATCCCCACACAGAATCCAGCTAAATCGTATTCCTCCTCCTCATACATCCCCGGCATCTCAGCTGTTTCTCCTCCCAAAAGAACACAATCTGCCTCCTTAAGCCCTTTTTTTATCCCCTCCATCACCAAACTAAGTGTTTTCTTCTTCAGCTTACCGCAGGCAATATAATCTAAAAAAAAGAGAGGTTTTGCTCCTAAACATACAATATCATTCACATTCATTGCTACTAAATCTATTCCCACTGTATGATGGATATTTAAAAATTGAGCAATCTTAAGTTTTGTGCCTACTCCATCACAGGAAGAGACCAGAACCGGTTCTTTAAACTCTTTAAGATATTTTTTAAAAGGAAATAAAGATGCAAAACTTAAAAGATGAGTTTTTTGAGGAAATAGTTTATGCACAAATTGGGAAAATTCTTCTCCCCTTTTTATACTCACTCCACTTTCTTTATAAGTTATTCTCCTCATTTTAGCTGATTCACTATATTCTTAAAAATCTTAAGACCAAAAGGAGGAATGTCTTTATCTTTCCAGAAAGGGTGGTGATGTTTAAAAATAAATCTTTCCGGATGAGGCATAAGCCCTAAAACATTTCCTTCCCTGCTCCAGATACCGGCAATATTATTTAGAGAGCCGTTGGGATTGTGGGGGTAACCAGCTGTATTTCCTTTCTCATCAGTATATCTTAAAGCTACCAGATTATTCTTCTTAATTCTTTCCAAAATTTCTTGTGAGGCAAAGAATTTCCCCTCACTATGCGCTACAGGAAGCATAAAAATTTCGGGCAAATCTTTAAACCAAATATTTCTATTTTTAGAATCACTCACTTTAAGATATACCCATCTATCCTCAAATCTTAAAGAATCATTAAAAGTTAAGGTCACTTTTTGCCTAAAATCTAAATCAGGAAGAATCCCCATCTTCACCAATACCTGAAACCCATTGCAAATTCCCAGAATTATCCCTCCTTTATCTAAAAATTTTTCCAAACTTTCTTTAAACCATAAAAGCAACTCTAAGGCAAAAATTTTTCCTGCACCCAAATCATCACCATAACTGAACCCTCCTGGAATACAGATAATTTGAAACTCACCCAAATCCTTAAATCTTTCTTTAACTACATTTATATGCAAACGAAAGGTGTCTGCTTTCGCAAGCCTGAAAGCAAATTCTGTCTCTTTATCACAATTGGTTCCGGCACTTCTTAAAATAAGCACCTTAGGATTCATAATAAAACTCGCCAAAAACTTCTCTTTTTATCTTTTTAATCTCCCCAATTTTTAAATTAACAACCTCTTTTCCCTTAAACCAGAAAGAGATTATATCATTTTTACTTATACAACCAATTAATCCTAAAGGAACCCCTTCCATATATTTTTCAAACTTATCTTTATTTTCCTTCTTAACCTCAACGATGAAACGGGTAGGGCTCTCACTAAAAAGAATCTCATAAGAAAGTAAGTTCTTAGAAGGAACTTCATCCAAAAATACAGTAACTCCCAAAAAATTAACAAAACACATCTCACATACTGCTACTGCCAGTCCACCTTCAGAACAATCATGACAGGATTCAACTAACCCTTCGCTTATCGCTTCACTTAACTGCTTAAAAATTTTTTTGGCATCTTTCTCTACCCGAGGAACGTATCCTTCTTTTATCTTTTTCATTCGAAAAT
>CAZESF010000001.1:0-27055 GCA_964515205.1 uncultured Planctomycetia bacterium | reverse complement strand
TTCAGGCTTGTCTTTTTATAAAGAAAGAGAAATTTTCTCAAAGAGTTCATAATTTAATTATTATTGATGAAAATGCTCAAGGTTATATTATTACCGGATGCACTGTTTCTAAAACTTCTGTTAATTCGTATCACTTGGGTATTTCTGAATTTTTCATAAAGAAAGGAGGATATCTTAACTTTACAATGATCCATAAATGGCAGGATACAACAGAAGTAGAACCTAAAAGTATAGCGATAGTTGAAGATAAAGCCACTTTTATTTCTAACTATATATGCCTGCATCCAGTAAAAAAAGTTGTTATGCATCCTGAGGTTTTACTAGTAGGAGAAAAAGCAAAAGCCAGATTCAACTCTTTATTATTTGCTCACCCAGACTCTTTTTTAGATATAGGCCCAAAAGTTGTTTTTAAGGCTCCTTTTACAAGTGCAGAAGTTATCTCAAGAGCAATTTCTGATAAAGGAGAAGTGATCGTTCGTGGTCATCTTCAAACTCAATCACCTCAGGTAAAAGCTCATCTTGAGTGCCAAGGATTGATGTTATCAGATAAAGGAAAAATCTGGGCAATTCCGCAACTTGAGACTTCCTACCAGGATGTAGATATGTCTCATGAGGCAGCTGTTGGAAAGATTAATAGAGATGAAATTGAATATTTATGTTCCCGCACTTTGACAGAGGAGGGAGCAAAATCAGTTATTGTGCGTGGTTTTATGAATACAGATATTCTATTTTTACCTCAAGTGTTAAAAATGGATGTAGAGAAACTTGCTCAAGAAATAACAAAAGCTAAGTTATGAATAAATTTTTTTTGAGGAAAAGATTACTTGATTTATTAAAAAAAGAGGCTTTTTTTAAAGAAAAAGTAAAATTATCTAGTGGTAAAATAAGTAATTGTTATATAGATGTAAGAAGAATTAGTTTATCTTCGAAAGGAATTTATTTAATTTCTTGTCTCATTTGGCAACTGATCAAGAAGGAAAATATTACCGCTATTGGAGGACCGACTCTGGGAGCAGATCCGATTGTGGCAGGTGTGTGTTTTTTAGCACATCAGGAAAGAAGAAAGCTGAAAGGGTTTCTGGTAAGGAAAACTCCTAAAAGATATGGACGGAAAAGAGCGATTGAGGGGAGAGAGCTTACATCTCAGGATAATGTAGTAATTGTAGATGATGTTGCTACTACTGGTTCTTCCTTGATAGATGCTGTTAAGAAAGTGGAGAAAACAGGAGCAAGAATAAAAAAAGTCATTGTTTTAGTAGATAGAGAAGAAGGGGCGAAAGAAGCTCTCCTTAAATTAGGATATCATCTTTTTTCTTTCTTTACTAAGAAAGATTTCTTTTTTAAATAGCCATCTTCCATAGATTGAAAGCCTTTTCACTTTAGAAAGAGGGAAGGATTGTTTTTTTATTTAAAAATATGGTATAATTTGAAAAAATTCTGAAAAATTATGATTATAATAGTAGGTTTGATCGCAATAATAGGAATTGTTATAACTATTCCTTCATTTTTCTCTAAGCAAGTATCTAAACAGGAGAAGAAATCAGCTAAGAAAAAAATTTCTATAAGTGAGACAGAATTTTTGCAATTAAAAGAGAGTAAAGAATTCTGGCGTAATAAAACACAAAAATTAAAGGAAGAAATTGAAGTTTTAAAAGAAAAAAATCATCAATTACAAACTGAATTAAAAGAGGCAAAAAGTAGAATTTCTGAGTTGGAAAAATATGCACATCGGCAGGAGAAATGGAAAAAACATGAGGAGGATACTTTAGAAAGATTAAAATCTCAGGTAGCTCGGCTTAAAGATTCTTTGTTTAAGAAAAATAAAGAATTAGAAAAGATTTTTTCCGAGAATGTAAAGTTAAATAAAAAATTACAAGAGCAGGAAGAAAATATTTCTTCCTTAGAGAAGGAAATACGAGAAAAAAATGACAAAATTTTATCTTTGGAAGAGAAAGAGAAGGAATATGTGGAAAGAATTAAAAAAGCTACACTTACTATTAATGAATTTAAGAAAAAAGAGGCAGAAAGTGAATGGATAGCTAAATCGGAATATAAGACTTTAGAAGAGGATTTAAGATCACTTGAGGAAGAGTTAGAGAAAAAAACAAAACAGATTTTGTTTCTTAATGATGAAGTCAGGCGTTTGAAGGAGAAAAATTTAGAGTTGGAAAGAAAAATATCGTCTAAGGAAGAAATAGTAGAAAAGATAACTGATGAAACTGTTTCTGAGGAAATTCCCGTTACTTCAGAAGAGAAGTCTGAAGAAAAAGAAGTTTTAAAAGATGAGACTTCAGCCATCTCTTTAGATAATTTGAAAGTAGAGAAAGAAGATTTATCTATCCAGAAGAAAGAAGAGATTGAAAAAGAGATAGAGAAACCTGTTGAGGTTGAAGAAAGGAAAGAAAGACAAAAAGAAGAGGTAAAAAAAGAAAAAATAGAAAGGGAAGAAGAAAAGGAGAAAAGAGAAGAAATCCCCAAGGTTGATCTGGAAAAGGTAAGAAATATTGGAATCATCGCCCATATCGATGCGGGAAAGACTACTGTTACTGAGAGAATCCTTTTTTATACCGGAAAGACGCATAAAATCGGTGAAGTTCATGAAGGGAAAGCACAGATGGATTGGATGAAGCAGGAAAAAGAGCGTGGTATTACAATAACTTCTGCGGTTACTACCTGCTTCTGGCAGGGTAAAAGAATTAATATTATTGATACTCCAGGGCACGTAGATTTTACTGCAGAAGTAGAAAGAGCCTTAAGGATATTAGATGGAGCAGTAGTGATATTTTCTGCGGTGGAGGGAGTTGAGGCACAGTCAGAGACAGTCTGGCGTCAATCACAAAAATATAAAGTTCCCAAAATTGCCTTTGTGAATAAGATGGATCGTGTAGGTGCGGATTTTTTTAAAGTGGTAAATGAGATTGAGGAAAAATTAGAGGCAACTTGTGCAGTAATAACCCTTCCTTTAGGAGAAGAAAGTGGATTTAAAGGTGTAATTGATTTGATAGAGATGAAAGCGTATATATATGATGAGGCTTCCTTAGGAAAGAAATTTTCTGTTGAGGATATTCCGCAAGAGTATAAAGAGATAAGTCAAAAATATAGAGAGGAACTTTTAGAAAAAATAGCTTCTTTAGAAGAGAAACTAATGGAGAAATATCTTAAAGAAAAAAATCTTTCTAAAGAAGAGATAATTAATACTTTAAGAAAAGCCACAATTGAAAATAAACTCGTTCCTGTGCTTTGCGGTTCAGGACTGAAAAATAAGGGTATTCAGAAGTTGCTTGATGCGATTGTCTTATTTTTGCCTTCACCTTTAGATATTCCTCCTGTAGAGGGTTTTGATCCTAAGGATCCTCAGAAGAAGATAAAAAGGAAATTGTCAGTTGAGGAACCATTCTGTGCTTTGGCTTTCAAAATTCAGGCTGATCCTCATGTGGGGAAACTGGTGTATTTTAGGGTTTATTCTGGATACCTTAAAGCAGGTTCTTATGTTTTAAATGTGAGCAAGAATAAGAAAGAAAGGGTAGGTCGAATTCTACAGATGCATGCCAATCAGAAAGAGAATCGCACAGAGATTTATGCGGGAGATATTGGTGCGGCAATAGGTTTAACACATACTACCACCGGTGATACCCTTTCTGATTTAGAGCATCCTATACTTTTAGAGAAAATAGAATTTCCTCAACCGGTTGTCTCTATCAGTATTAAACCCAATTCTCGCCAGGACCAGGATAAATTAAGTAAAGCTATAGCTAAACTTATTGAGGAAGATCCTACATTTAGTGTGGAGACAGATCAGGAATCAAAAGAGATTATTCTTTCCGGGATGGGAGAATTACATTTAGAAATTATGGTAGATAGATTAAAAGAAGAATTCAAAGTTAATGCAGAAGTAGGAAGACCTCAGGTAGCATATCGAGAGACAGTTTCTAAGCCAGCACAGGCAGAAGGTAAATACATAAGACAGACTGGTGGGCGAGGTCAATATGGACATGTTATTTTTGAGATTTTGCCTCTTGAAAGAGGAAAAGGATTTGAGTTTGAAGACAGAATTAAAGGAGGAGTGATCCCGGCTTCTTTTATTCCTGCAGTGGAGAAAGGATTTCGTGAAGCAATGAAAAAGGGGCCTTTATGTGGTTATCCGGTAACAGATATTAAAGTGATTTTGTTTGATGGTTCTTATCATGAGGTTGATTCGTCAGAATTAGCATTTAAATTAGCTGCCAGTATCGGTTTTAGAGAAGCTTTTCTTAAGGCAGAACCTTTATTACTTGAGCCTTATATGAAGCTTGAGATTTTTACTCCTGAGGAATACTTAAGTAATATTGTAGGAAATTTATGTGCCCGACGGGGAAAAGTTCTTAATATAGAAACGCAGGGAGTACAAAAAGTTATTTTAGCTGAAGCCCCTTTAGCAGAACTATTTGGTTATACAGAAGCTATTCGTTCTTTAAGTAGTGGAAGAGCGATTTACACAATGCAATTTTCTCGCTATGAGATAGTCCCTCCTCAGATAGCAGAGAAGATAATTGAGGAAAGAAAAAAGAAACAGTCCTCTTCTTAATTTTTAAATCAAAATATTTGCCTTTCAGTTAATAATATGATAAATTTAATGAAAAGTATATGAGGAAGATAAATATCATTGTGGGTGTTTGTGGGGGCATTTCTTCTTATAAGACCTGTTATCTGATTCGTCTTCTTAGAAAAGAGAAGTTTTCTGTTAAAGTAGTTATGACACCTAATGCAACTCATTTTATTACTCCTTTAGTTTTTGAAACTCTTTCGGGAAATCCTGTATATGTAGATATGTTTAAAGAAAGAAAAAAAGAATTGGAACATATTTCCTTGGCTGAGTGGTGTCATCTTTGTATAGTTGCTCCCTTAACCTGTAATACTTTATCTAAAATTGCACATGGTATTTGTGATAATCTTTTAACTACTTTAATCTCGGCATTATCTTCTCAAGTAAAAATAATTCTTGCTCCAGCAATGGATGAGAATATGTGGGAGAATCCGGTTACTCAAGAAAATTTAAAAAAGTTAGAGAAGATGAAAAGATATATAATTTTAAAACCTCAAAGAGGAGAATTAGCTTCAGGAAAATATGGTGAAGGAAGGATGGTTGAGCCAGTCTTGATTTTAGAAATAGTGAAGAAGATATTAAAGAAAGAGTGATTCCTTCTTTTGTTGTTATTTTTAGCAAAAATCAATTTTTTTAAATAAGTAAAAATTTCATACTCAAAAAAATTTTCTCAGACAAAATTTTGTTTAACTTTTTTAGAAAATCCAGGATGAAGATAAAAGTTAAAGTAATTCCTAAAGCAAAAAAAGAAAAGATTTTAAAAGAAAAAGATATTTTAAAAGTATATATTAAAGAAGTACCAGAAAAGGGACGGGCAAATAAAAGGTTGATTGAACTTTTAGCTGAATATTTCAAGATAAATAAAAATAAGATAAGGATAATAAAAGGAGAGTTTAGTAGAGAAAAAGTTATCTTATTGGATGAGAATATTTGAGAGAGGGCAAATTTATATTATTGAAAATATATTTCCAAAAAATGTCTTATGCGGGTTTACCAAAAGAGATATTTTTGATATTTGTGAATTTGAGAGAAAGTTTAAATTACTATTATCAAATAATAAAAAATTAAGATTTGTTTATCTTAGTCAACTTCATTCACCTTGGATAAAATATATAAAAAAAGAAGGGATGTATGATGGTGATGGTTTGTTTACTGAAGAGAAAAGTTTAGTTTTGGTAGTAAAAACTGCCGATTGCTTGCCTCTATATTTTTGCGGAAAAGATATAGTTGGAATAATTCATTTAGGTTGGCGGTCAGCTTTGGGAGGGATTTTGAAAAATATAAAAGATAATCTGGAAGAATTTAGTGTTATTGCCGGCGTTGGCTTGAGAAGTTGTTGTTATAAGGTAGGGGAGGAATTTTTAAAATATAAAAGATTTGTTAATTATCTTATAAGAAAAGAAGGAATTTTATATTTTTCTCCTATAGAATTTGCAAAGGAAGAATTAAGAAAACAAAGGTTGAATCCGGATAGATTCTTTGACCTTAAAATCTGCAGTTTCTGCAATCAAGATTTTTACTCCTGGCGTAGAGAAAAAACACAGAGACGAACTTTTTCTTTTATTGTCCAACTATGATATTTTTTTTCAAGGATGCGTCCTAAATTTGATGTGTAATTGAAATAAGTATAAAAACTACTAAAAAATAAATTTGCCCTGTAACTTGACAAAATCTTTTGAAAATAAAATGTTAAGTTATGACCACAGTTTTATGTTTTAAATAAAAGCTTTAGTAGATAATTCTCTAAAAGTATACTGATATCTGGGAAATTTAAATCTTTTCATATAGAATGCGCTTTTTACTCTATTAAATAATTCATCATCAAAGAATGACAGAGGTTTTAGGTGTATACCATGTGCCTTTACTTTTCTATATTTTTCCAATTTTTTCTTGACAAAAAGAGCAAATATAGTATCATTTTTATTCGTCAGAGTTGGTTGTTTTCAAAAAGTTTTATTTTTGCCTGGATAGCTCAGTGGTAGAGCACCTCCTTGGTAAGGAGGTGGTCGTGGGTTCAATTCCCACTCCAGGCTAAGAGAGATTCTTCCTGCCAGAGGCAGGAAGCTAAAAAGTTGGAAAAAATTGAGGAAAGGAGGAGTGGGTTTTTTTACTTTTTTAAAGTAAGGAAAATCTAATTAAGATGAGAGAGCTTATCGCATTAGAGTGTAGTGTCTGCAAAAGAAGAAATTATTATACTACAAAAAATAAAAGAAAACATAGAGAGAAATTTGTAATTAATAAATTTTGCAAATTTTGTCGTAAACATACAGAACATAGAGAAATAAAACCATGAGTATTAGGCCTGTAGCTCAATTGGCTAGAGCACTGGTCTCCAAAACCAGGGGTTGGGCGTTCGAATCGCCCCAGGCCTGGATAGGGGATTAAAAAATGTTGAAGAAGATTAAAAGATTTCCTCAATTTTTGAAAGAAGTAAAAGTAGAGCTCAAAAAAGTGAGTTGGTCAACAAAAGAAGAATTGTTTACAGCAACAATAGTAGTAATTGTTGTTACCGCATTTTTAACTCTTTATGTTTTTGGAGTCGATTCTATCTTTACTAAGTTGGTGAAGTATATTTTAAAATGAAGAAGTGGTATATAGTTCATACTTTAAGCGGGGCAGAAGAGAAGGTAAAAGTAAATTTAGAAGCAAGAATAAAAGCCTTCGGTATGCAGGAACTTATTGGTGAGATAATCGTTCCCAAGGAGCAGGTTACAGAAGTTAAATTAGGCAAACGCAGGGTTTCAGAAAGAAAATTTCTTCCCGGATATATTTTAATTCATATGGAGATGAATGATGAAACTTGGCTTTTTGTAAAAAAAACTCCGGGAATTGCTTCTTTTATTGGACCTAAAAGAAAACCTACTCCTATTCCTGAAGATGAGATTGAGAAAATTTTAAAGAAGGCAGAGGAAAGTAAAGTGAAACCGGCTCCTAAGGTTAGTTTTGAGAAAGGAGAAAGCGTCAGGGTTGTAGAAGGCCCTTTTATCAATTTTACTGGAATAGTTGAAGAAGTAAGCACAGAAAAAGGAAAGTTAAAAGTAAGTGTTTCAATATTTGGAAGAACCACACCTGTAGAGTTGGAGTTTTGGCAAGTAGAAAAGATTTAAAATGGCGCAGAAGAAAAAGAAAAAACCGGTAGCTCAGATAAAGCTTCAGATTTCTGCAGGAAGCGCTAATCCAGCGCCTCCGGTAGGCCCAGCTTTAGGTCAGCATGGGGTAAATATTATGCAGTTTTGTAAAGCTTTTAATGATGCAACAAAAGGAAAAGAAGGGCTTATTTTACCTGTGGTGATAAATGTTTATAAAGATAGGTCTTTTGATTTTGTGATTAAGAGTCCCCCAGCATCAGTCTTACTTAAAAGAGCAGCAAACTTAGCTAAGGCAAGTTCACAGGCAGGAAAAGAAATAATTGCACAGGTAACAAAAAAACAGGTGATTGAGATTGCTAAACAAAAATTAGAAGATTTAAATACATCTGATTTGGAAAAAGCGATTAAGATAATTGAAGGCACAGCTCGTTCCTGTGGAATAAAGGTAATTGAGGATGAAGAGAAGTAAAAGATATCGGGAAGCTGTTAAATTGGTAGATAAAGGTAAAGTTTATACAATAGAGGAGGCTTTAGAAGTTTTAAAAAAGATACCCCATCCTAAATTTGATGAGACGGTAGAAATTTCTTGCAAACTCAATGTGGATCCAAGAAAAAGCGACCAGATGGTAAGAGGTTCGGTGAGCTTGCCTCATGGGACAGGAAAGAAGATTAAAGTTTTGGTATTTTGTGAGTTAGAGAAAGAAAAAGAGGCAAAAGAGGCAGGCGCTGACTTTGTAGGGGGTCAAGATTTAATTGATAAGATTCAGAAAGAGAATTGGCTTGATTTTGATTATTGTATCTCTACTCCCACAATGATGAAATTAGTAAGTAGATTAGGAAGAATTTTAGGACCTCGGGGTTTAATGCCTTCGCCCAAAACAGGAACAGTTACCAATAATCTCACTCAAGCAATTGAGGAAGCTAAACAGGGGAAGGTAGATTTTCGTATGGATAAAACAGGTTGTATTCATGCGGGAGTTGGCAAAATCTCATTCCCTTTAGAGTATTTAAAAGAAAATATTAAAGTGTTTTTGGATACTCTTAATAACTTAAGACCTCAGGCGGTAAAGGGAGAATTTATAAGATCAATTTATTTATCTTCGACAATGAGTCCAGCTTTAAAGATAAGTATATAGAGATGAAGGAAAGAGTTGGTTTAGTTATTCGTAAAAAAATAGTGGAGGAGATAAAGGAAAAATTGAATTCTGCACAAGCTTATGTATTTGTAGGATTTTCTAAACTTAAAGCGCAGCAGCTTAATACTTTAAGAGATAATTTAAAAAAAGAAAGTTCTCTAATGCGTATTTTTAAGAATTCTCTTATAAAAAAAGCCTTCTCTGATTTGGGAAAGGATTTAGATAATTCTTTTATGGAGGGATCTACAGGGATTGTATTTGTTTATGATGATATAGTAAAAGTATGTAAACTTTTAGTAGATTTTTCTAAGGAGAGTGAAGAAGGTTTTTATTTAAAAGGAGGATTTTTAGAAGAGAAAAAATTAAATAAGGATGAGCTTTTAGAATTAGCAAAATTGCCTCCTTATGAGATTCTTTTAGGGAAAACTTTAAATGCTTTCTGTGCACCTTTGATAGGGTTTTTAAATAGTTTAAATCAAATAATTTTAAAATTTGTGTGGCTGGTAGAGGAGATAAAGAAAAAGAAGGAGGAGAGAGATGTCACGAGTTGACGATGTTTTAAAAATTTTAGAAGAAATGTCAGTTTTAGAGTTATCAGAATTAGTTAAAAAATGTGAGGAAAAATTTGGAGTTAAAGCTCAAGCTCCTGTGGTAGCCGGAGTTGCGCCTCAAGCGCAGGCAGCGGGAGGCGAGGAAGAAGAAAAGACATCTTTTACAGTTGTGCTTAAATCTGCAGGAGCAAACAAAATTGCGGTAATTAAAGAGGTGAGGGCAATTACTGATTTAGGATTGAAAGAAGCAAAGGAATTGGTGGATTCTGCTCCCAAACCTATCAAGGAAAATGTTTCTAAGGAGGAGGCAGAAGATATAAAGAAACGTCTTGAGGCCGCAGGAGCAGCGGTAGAGATAAAATAAGAATAATTTGAATAAGGAGAGAGAATGAAGTGGGTTAAAAGAGTTATTTTTAAAAAGAAGAAAGAAGTGTCAATGCCTCATCTTTTAGAGCACCAGCTTAATTCTTATAAAGAATTCTTACAAATGGAGGTGCCTCCGGAGAAAAGGAAGAATATAGGACTGCAGGAGGTATTTGGCGAGGTATTTCCTATGGAGTCTTCGGATAAAAAATATCGCTTAGAATTTGTCTCCTACTCTTTAAGCCGACCACGCTATACACCCGAAGAATGCAAAAGACGTTCTCAAACATATGCTGCTCCCTTAAGGGTAAGATTAAGATTAGTAAGTAATGAGACAGGAAGTATTCGTGAGCAGGAGATTTATTTAGGTGATATACCTTTGATGACTGAGGCTGCTTCTTTCATAATTAATGGTGACGAGCGAGCAGTTGTTAGTCAACTTCAACGTTCACCAGGCGTATTTTTTGAAGAGGAGATGCATTCTGCAGGAAAAAGGATTTATTATGCACGTGTCATTCCTTATCGGGGATATTGGTTGGAATTTAGATGTGATATAAATGATACGATAACTGCTATTGTTGACAGAAGAAAAACTTTTCCTGCTACACAAATTTTAAGATTATTTGGTCTTTCCACAAATGAAAATATTTATCAGTGTTTTTCAGAAAGACCATATCCTGAGATAGTAAATACTGCCAAAAGAGATCATACTAAAAATAGAGAAGAAGCACTTTTAGATTTTTATAAAAAAATGCGTCCCACAGAACCAGTAACTCTTGAGGCAGCAAAGGAAGTTTTTCAACGTATGTTTTTAGATATTAAACGTTATGATTTAGCCAGAGTAGGTCGTTTTTTACTTAATAAAAAATTAAACATGAATGTTTCTTTAAATAAACGCACATTAGATTTAGATACTGTGGTAGAAATAATTAAGACACTTATTAAGGTGAAGAATGGAGAAAGAGAAGTTGATGATATAGATCATTTATCTAACCGAAGAGTGAAACTGGTAGGAGAACTCCTTCAGCATCAGGTAAGAGTAGGACTTTTAAAAATAGAACGTACATTTATAGAGAGATGTTCTTTAATCTCAGAAGATGATCTTTCTGCTCAACATCTTATAAACTCACGTGCTTTCGCTACACAAATTCACGATTTCTTTGCTCGTTCTCCTTTATCTCAATTTATGGATCAGACAAATCCTTTAGCTGAGATGACACATAAGAGAAGACTGTCAGCTATGGGTCCGGGGGGATTATCTCGAGAGCGGGCAGGGTTTGAGGTGAGAGATGTTCATCCCTCTCATTACGGAAGAATTTGTCCTATTGAAACACCTGAGGGTCCCAATATCGGTTTGCTCACTTCTTTAACTACCTATGCGCGTATTAATCCCTTAGGATTTTTAGTTGCCCCTTATAGAAAAGTGGAAAATGGTAGAGTTTTAGATAAAATAGAGTATCTTACTCCTGATGAAGAAGAAAAAAGAGTAATTGCTCAAGTTACTGACAATATTGATAAAGAAGGTCGTATAAAAGATAAAGAGATTTACTGTCGTTATAAAGGTAAATTTCCTAAAGTAAAACCACAAGAAGTAGAATATATGGATGTATCTCCTAAACAAATAGTTTCTGTATCTGCCTCTTTAATTCCTTTTTTAGAACATGATGATGCAAATAGAGCTTTGATGGGTTCTAATATGCAAAGACAGGCGGTTCCTCTTCTTTTTACTGAAGAACCTGTTGTTGGTACAGGAATGGAAGAAAAAGTTGCTCGTGAATCTGGTGCAGTAGTGGTAGCAAAAGAGAGTGGTTATGTGGAGGAAGTAGATTCTGCACATATAAAAATTGGTAAGTTTGTATATCGCCTTAAAAAATTTCAACGTTCTAATGCTGATACATGCGTGAATCAAAGACCCTTAGTTAAAAAAGGTGATTATGTAAGAAAAGGAGATGTTATTGCTGATGGAATGGCAACAAAGAATGGTGAACTTGCTTTAGGAAGAAATTTATTGGTAGCGTTTCTTCCTTGGCGAGGTTATAACTTTGAAGATGCTATTGTGATTAGTGAAAGATTGGTAAAAGAGGATATACTTACTTCTGTACATATTGAAAAATTTGAAATCGAGGCAAGAGAGACGCGTTTAGGAAATGAGGAAATAACTCGAGATATTCCTAACTTGAGTGAAGAGGCTTTAAAGAATTTAGATGAGAGTGGAATTGTAAGAGTGGGAACAGAGGTTATGCCTGATGATATATTGGTGGGGAGAGTAACCCCTAAGACAGAGAAAGAGTTATCTCCTGAGGAAAGACTTCTACGGGCAATTTTTGGAGAGAAAGCTGCGGATGTAAAGGATACCTCTCTGCGTGTCCCTCCTGGGATTTATGGAGTGGTGATAAATGTAGAAGTATTTCAGAGAAAAGAAAGAGGAAGAAAGTCAAAAAAAGAGAAAGCAGAAGAGTTAAGAAGAATAAGAGAAATAGAAAAATATTATGCTGAGGAAAAAGAGATATTAGAGAAAGAAAGAAATAGACGCATCGCAGCTATCTTAGGTAAGAAAGAAGAAAAGCTAAAGATTGGTGATATAGAGGAAGATGAGGAAGCAAAAAGTATTTTTGATGTGTATCAAGAGCGTCTTCAAGAATTAGAAATGGAAAGAGAGTTAGAGATAGCTAAGGTTAAAAAAGGAGATGAGCTTCCCCCGGGAGTTTTAAAAAGAGTTGTAGTTTATGTGGCAATGAAAAGAAAAATATCTGTAGGAGATAAATTATCGGGAAGGCATGGAAACAAAGGAGTGATTGCCAAGATTTTGCCTGAGGAAGATATGCCTTTTTTAGAAGATGGAACTCCTGTAGATGTAGTTTTAAATCCCTTAGGCGTTCCTTCAAGAATGAATGTGGGACAGCTTTTAGAGACTCATTTGGGATGGGCAGTACAAAAGTTGGGAATGAGAATGGCTGTTCCTGTATTTGAAGGAATAAAAGAAGATAAAATCAAAGAATTACTTAAACAGGCGAATCTGCCTACTTCAGGAAAAGTTACTCTTTATGATGGATATACAGGAAAACCCTTTGATCAGAAAGCAACGGTAGGAGTAATGTATATTATGAAATTAGTTCATATGGTTGATGATAAAATCCATGCTCGAGCAATTGGCCCTTATTCTTTGATTACTCAACAGCCTCTGGGGGGAAAGGCTCAATTTGGAGGCCAGCGATTTGGAGAGATGGAAGTATGGGCACTTGAGGCTTATGGAGCAGCATTTACCTTGCAGGAGATTTTAACCGTAAAAAGTGATGATGTTGAGGGAAGAACTCATATTTATGAAGCAATTGTAAGAGGAGAACAAAAGTTTAAGCCTTCGGTTCCCGAATCTTTTAATGTTTTAATGAAGGAACTTCAGGGTTTGTGTTTGGATGTAAGAGCAGAAAAGGAGAGAGGGTTATGATTGAGGAATCTTTATTTTTTGACCGTATAAGTATAAAAATCGCTTCTCCTCAAATAATTAGAAGTTGGTCTTATGGGGAGGTAAAGAAAGCGGAAACTTTAAATTATCGTACTCTTAAACCAGAAAAGGATGGTCTTTTCTGTGAAAGGATTTTTGGTCCGGTAAAAGATTGGGAATGTCATTGTGGAAAATTGAAAGGGATAAAATTTAAAGGATTAAGATGCGATCGTTGTGGAGTGGAGATTTTACATTCTTCCGTAAGAAGACAAAGAATGGGACATATAGATTTAGTCAGCCCTTGTATTCATATTTGGTTTTGGAAAGTGATTCCTTCTCGTATAGGGGCAATTTTAGATTTGAGTGTAAAAGAATTAGAGAAAGTGATTTATTATGAAGAATATATTGTTATTGATCCTCAAGATACACCTCTTCGCAAAAAACAATTACTTACCGAAGAAGAATATCGCAAAGCATTAAAAGAATATCAGGCAAATTTTGTAGCTAAGATAGGAGCTGAGGCAATAAGAGATCTTTTAAAAGAGGTAGATTTAGATAAATTAAGTAGGCAGATACGTAAAGAACTTGAGGAAAGCAAAAGAAGTTTTAATAAAAGACTTCTTAAAAGATTGAAAATAGTAGAGGATTTTCGTCGTTCAGGAAACAGACCCGAGTGGATGGTTTTAGAAGTTTTGCCGGTAATTCCTCCGGATTTAAGACCTTTAGTTCCACTTGAAGGAGGTCGGTTTGCCTCATCTGATTTAAATGATCTTTATCGCCGAGTAATAAATCGTAATAATCGTTTAAAGAAATTAATTGCTTTAGGAGCACCAGAGATAATTGTAAAAAATGAGAAGAGAATGCTTCAGGAAGCAGTGGATGCTTTGTTGGAGAATGGTCGCCATGGCCGTCCTGTAATGGGACATCAAAACAGACCCCTAAAAAGCTTATCCGATATGCTTAAGGGGAAACAAGGTCGGTTTCGTCAAAATTTATTAGGTAAAAGAGTAGATTATTCAGGAAGAAGTGTAATTGTTGTAGGAGCAGAGCTAAAGATTCATCAGTGTGGTTTGCCTAAACAGATGGCATTGGAACTATTTGAGCCATTTATTATAAAAAAATTAAGAGAAAAAGGATTTGTGCATACAATAAAAGGTGCAAGAAGAATGGTAGAGAGAGCCCGTGTTGAGGTATGGGATATATTAGAGGAAGTAATTAAGGGGCATCCGGTGCTTCTGAATCGTGCTCCAACTTTGCATCGTTTAAGTATTCAGGCATTTTATCCGGTTTTAGTTGAGGGAAAAGCGATTAAATTACATCCTTTAGTCTGCACTCCTTTTAATGCTGATTTTGATGGAGATCAAATGGCGGTTCATGTTCCTTTATCCTTAGAAGCACAGGCAGAAGCAAAAATTCTCATGCTTTCTGCCAATAATATTTTTTCTCCTGCTGATGGAAGACCAATTGTAACACCTAGCCAGGATATGGTTGTGGGAATGCGTTATCTTACCTTAGAGAAAGAAAATGCTAAAGGTGAAGGATTGATGTTTTCTTCACCAGATGAGGCAATTACTGCTTATCAGGATGAAGAGGTAGATCTACATGCGAAAGTAAAGGTGAGAATTGAAGAAAATGGAGAAAGAAAAATAATAGAGACTACGGTAGGAAGAATCCTTTTTAATCAAATTTTACCTTCTGAGTTTGGTTTTGTGAATGAGGTTTTGGACAAAAAGAAAATTGCTAATATTGTGAAAGACTGTTATAAAAGATTTGGACATCATGAGACTATCATATTACTGGATAAATTGAAAGATATTGGGTTTGAATATGCTACTCTGGCAGGAATAAGTATTGGTATGGAAGATTTAGAGATTCCTCCTGAGAAACAGAGTTGTATTGAAGAAGCAAATAAAGAATTATCTAAGGTAGATGAGCAGTATAAAAAAGGAATAATTACAGAGAGAGAAAGACACAACAAAATCATTGATATATGGACAAAGACTACAGATAAAGTTTCAGATTTAGTTTTTAAGCATTTGGATAAATTCAATCCTGTATTTATGATGGCAGATTCAGGGGCAAGGGGATCACGACTTCAGATTAGACAGCTTGCAGGAATGAGAGGATTGATGGCTAAACCTTCAGGAGAAATCATTGAGACGCCGATAACTTCTAATTTTAGAGAAGGTTTATCTGTTTTGGAGTATTTTATTTCTACTCACGGAGCAAGAAAAGGTTTAGCAGATACAGCTTTAAAAACTGCCGATGCTGGATACTTAACTCGTAGATTAGTTGATGTTGCCCAAGAGGTAATTGTAGTTGAGGAGGATTGTGGTACAGTTAATGGAATTACTGTTTCTGCGATAATCGAAGGAGATGAAGTGGTAGTTCCTTTAAAAGAAAGGGTTGTAGGAAGAGTAGCATTGGATAATATTGTTGATATTGTGAGCGATGAGGTAATTGTGAAAGCAGGTGAAGAGATTACTGAGGAAAAAGCAGAAAAAATTGAACGTTTAGGAATAGAGAAAATTAGAATAAGAAGTGTTTTAACCTGTGAGTCAGAAAGAGGAGTATGTGCTAAGTGCTATGGAAGAAACTTAGCTACCGGTAAAATGGTTGAAGTAGGAGAGGCAGTAGGAGTTATTGCTGCCCAGTCAATTGGCGAACCTGGCACTCAGCTTACAATGAGAACTTTTCATATTGGAGGAACAGCGTCCCGAGTTGCTGAACGTTCATTTATAAGAGCAAGAGAAACCGGATTTGTAAAGTATCACAATCTAAAAATTGCTTCCAAAAAGAATATCTTTGTAGTTTTAAACAGAAATGGAATGATTAGTATAACCGATGAGAAAGGAATAGAGTTGCAAAGAAACCCTCTCCCTCAAGGGGCATTTATTCTTGTTCCTGAGGGAGAAAAAGTAGAAAAAGATAAGATTTTTGTAAGATGGGATCCATATTCTACCCCTATACTTACTGAAGTTTCAGGAAAAGTTAAATATGAGGATATTTTGGAAGGAATTACTATTCAGGAAGAGATGAATTTAACCACAGGAAGAAAAGAGATAGTAGTAATAGAATTTAAAGGTGATTATCATCCTCAGATTTTAATTCTTTCTGAAAATGAAGAAGTTTTAGGAATTTATCCTTTGCCTACAGGAGCTCATATAATGGTAGAAGAAGGAGAGGTTGTTGAGGCAGGAGATGTAGTAGCCAAAATTCCTCGTTTGGTGGCAAAGACAAGAGATATTACTGGAGGCCTTCCTCGTGTAGCAGAACTATTTGAAGCAAGACGCCCCAAAAATCCGGCAATTATCAGTGAAATAGAAGGATTTGTTGAGTTTAAAGAAGAAAAAGGTGAAAGAAAGATAATTGTTCGTTCACCTACAGGGATGAAGAGAGAATATACTATTCCTTCAGGAACCCATCCTGTAGTATATCGAGGAGATAAAGTAGCTGCCGGACAACAGCTTACCGAAGGTCCTATAGTATTGCAGGATATTTTAAGGGTTTGTGGAGATAAAGTTCTGCAGGAATACTTGGTAAACGAAATACAAGAAGTATATCGTCTTCAGGGAGTAAGAATCAATGATAAGCATATTGAATTAATTATTCGTGAGATGCTTAAAAAAGTAAAAATTATTGATCCGGGAGATACACAGTTTCTGCCAGGGGAAGCAGTAGATAAATGGGATTTTAAAAAGGAGAATGAAAAAGTAATAAAGAAAGGAAAACGTCCTGCAACTGCAGCGCCACTGCTTTTGGGAATTACAAAGGCTTCTTTAAGTACAAAAAGTTTTATCTCTGCTGCCAGTTTTCAGGAGACTACGCGAGTTTTAACTGATGCGGCAGCAAGTGGTAAAGTTGATGAGTTAAAAGGTTTAAAGGAAAATGTAATTGTGGGACATCTTATTCCTGCAGGAACGGGGTTGAAATTACATAGAGAAGTGGGGGTTGAGGTATGCCAACAATAGCACAATTAATTAGAAAGCCAAGAGAACCTAAAAAAAAGCGAAGGAAGTCCCCGGCATTAAGAAGCTGTCCACAAAAAAGAGGAGTTTGTATTCAGGTAAGGACAATGACACCAAAAAAACCAAACTCTGCTTTAAGAAAAGTAGCTCGTGTTAGGCTTACTAATAGAGAAGAAGTCACTGCTTATATTCCTGGAGAGGGCCATAACTTACAGGAGCATTCAATAGTTTTGGTAAGAGGAGGCAGGGTAAAAGATTTACCTGGCGTAAGATATCATATTGTTCGTGGTGCATTAGATTGTCAGGGGGTACAAAACAGAAGAAAGTCAAGATCAAAATATGGAACAAAAAGACCTAAGCAATAAAGGAGAGGAATGAGAAGAAAAAGAGCTCCTAAAAGAGAGACAAAACCTGATCCTAAGTATAATTCGCCGTTAGTGGAAAAGTTTATAAATATGATTATGCGTGATGGGAAAAAAAGTATTGCTCAGAAAATTGTTTATGGTGCTTTTGATATCCTTCAAGAAAAATTAAAAGAAGATCCTTTAAAAGTGTTTTTTACTGCTCTGGATAATGCACGTCCACGCTTAGAGGTGCGTCCAAGGAGGATAGGAGGGGCAACATATCAGGTTCCTTTAGAGGTGCCCAAGGAGAGAGGTTATGCTATAGCTATGCGATGGATGAGAGATTTTGCTCGCAAAAGAAGAGGAAAACCAATGAAGGAAAAGTTGGCAGAGGAGTTACTTTCTGCTTATAAGAATGAGGGAGCAGTAATAAAAAAGAAGGAGGATACACATAAGATGGCAGAGGCTAATCGTGCCTTTGCTCATTTTCGTTGGTGATGAGTAATGAAAAGGTTGATGTGATTGAGATGGAAAGGCTTGATTTTATAAGAAATATTGGTTTTGTGGCTCATATTGATGCAGGAAAGACTACTACTACCGAAAGAGTCTTATTTTACACAAAAAGAGTTTACAAAATTGGTGAAGTGGATGAGGGAACAGCAACTACTGATTGGATGCCACAGGAAAGAGAAAGGGGTATTACAATCACTTCTGCTGCTACTTATTGTAAATGGAAAGATTTTCATATTAATATCATTGATACACCAGGGCATGTTGATTTTACTGTTGAAGTAGAGCGTTCCTTAAAGGTTTTAGATGGAGTGGTGGTGATTTTCTGTGGTGTGGGAGGAGTCGAGCCTCAATCAGAGACAGTATGGCGTCAGGCAGATAAATATAAAATTCCTCGCATTGCTTTTGTTAATAAATTAGATAGGAAAGAAGCTGATTTCTATGCAGTAATTAAAGAAATGGAAGAGAAATTGGTTGCATCTGTGTTAGTGGTGGAACTTCCTTGTTATGAGAATGATGAGTTTGTAGGTGTGGTAGACTTAATAAAGAATAAAGTAATTTATTATAAAGATGAATTAGGATTAGAGTGGGAATATAAAGAGGTTCCAGATTTTTTAAAAGAAAAGGTAGAGTTTTATCGTGATAAATTAATTGAGAAATTGGCTGAGCTTGACGATCAAATTTTGCATCGTTTTGTGGAAGGAGGAGATTTTTCAGAAGAAGAAATTGTAAAAGTAATAAGAAAATATGTAATTACCAATCAATTAACACCAGTTCTCTGTGGCAGTGCTTTAAAAAACAGAGGAATTCAGCCACTTTTGGATGCAATAGTCAACTGGCTCCCTTCACCTAAGGATTTGAAAGTTGTCAGAGGTTTTGATCGTCAAAAAAAGACTATTGAGAGAAAGATATCTGAGAATGAAAAATTTTGTGCTTTGTGTTTTAAAGTATTTACCGATCCTTTTGTAGGAAAGCTTTTTTACACCCGTGTATATAGTGGAAAGGTAAAAGCAGGAAGTGAAGTACTCAATGCTACCAAAAAATTAAAAGAGAGGATTAATAAAATTGTAAGAATGCATGCAAATCGTCAGGAGATGATAAGTGAAGCGAGAGCGGGAGATATTGTCTGTTTTGTGGGTTTTAAAAATACAACTACAGGTGATACTCTAACAGATATCAATTTTCCTTTACTTCTTGAGGAGATGCGTTTCCCTGAACCTGTAGTTTCTTTAGCTATTGAACCAAAAACAAAAAAGGATCAGGAGAGGTTAATTTTGGCTTTGAAAAAATTGGAAGATGAAGATCCTTCTTTTAAAGTAAGCTATGACAGAGAAACCGGACAGAATATAATTTCCGGCATGGGAAAGCTACATTTGGAAGTAATAGTAGATAGACTCTTAAAGGATTTTGGGGTAGAAGCAAAAGTAGGTACACCTTATGTTGCTTATCGAGAAACAATTACACGTAAAGTTGAAGCAGTAGGTAAGTTTATTCAGCAGACAGGGGGACGAGGTCAATACGGTCATGTAGTTTTAGTTATGCAGCCGGCAGAGAAAGGAGAAGGAATTACATTTGAAAATAAGATAAAAGGAGGAGTTATTCCTCGTGAATTTATTCCTGCAGTTAAAGAAGGCGTTTATTCTTCAGCTGAGGCAGGGATTTTGGCAGGATACCCAGTTACAGATGTTAAAGTTAGCTTAGTAGATGGTTCTTATCATGAAGTTGATTCATCTGAGTTGGCGTTTAAAATTGCTGCAGAGAAGGCATTCAAAGAAGGTTTAACAAAAGCTGGATCCATACTTCTTGAGCCAATTATGAAATTAGAAGTTATTACTCCTTCTGATTATCTAAGTCAGGTAATTGCAGATTTAAATTCAAGAAGAGCAAAGATTACCTCTATTGAGGAAAGGAAAAATATTAAAGTAGTAAAAAGTGAAGTTCCTTTGGCAGAAGTTTTTGATTATGCAGATATTTTAAGAAACTTGACACAGGGAAGAGCTTCTTATACAATAGAGCCTTTATATTACGAGAAGGTTCCCGAAGATTTGGTAATAAAAATTTTAGGTAAATAGAGGAGGTGGTTTATGGCTAAGGAAAAGTTTGTAAGGACAAAACCACATGTTAATATTGGTACTATTGGACATGTTGATCATGGGAAGACTACTTTAACCAGTGCAATTACAAAAATTTTATCTTCACGAGGTAAAGCTCAAGCTTTAAAGTATGAGGATATTGATAAAGCACCTGAGGAGAAAGAAAGAGGTTTAACAATTAATATTGCTCACGTTGAGTATGAGACAGATACACGTCACTATGCTCATATTGACTGTCCCGGGCATGCAGATTATATAAAGAATATGATTACAGGAGCTGCTCAGATGGATGGGGCAATTATGGTAGTTGCTGCAACTGATGGTCCTATGCCCCAGACAAGAGAACATATTCTTTTAGCCCGACAAGTAAATGTTCCTGCAATTGTTGTGTTTATCAACAAGACAGATCAGATGGATGATAAAGAATTAATTGATTTGGTTGAGGTAGAAGTGAGAGAACTTCTTTCTAAGTATGAATTTCCCGGAGATGAGGTTCCTGTAATTAAAGGTTCAGCTTTAAAAGCAATGGAATGTGGTTGCGGGAAAGATGATTGTCCTAATTGTAAGCCCATTTTAGATTTACTTAAAGCTGTAGATGAGTATATTCCTACGCCGAAAAGAGATGTTGATAAGCCGTTTCTTTTAGCAGTTGAGGATGTATTTTCTATATCTGGACGTGGAACAGTAGTTACAGGAAGAGTTGAGAGAGGAAAAATAAAGGTTGGAGATGAAGTAGAACTGGTGGGATTGGCACCTGAAGTAAGAAAGACAGTAGTTACCGGAGTAGAAATGTTTCGCAAGATTTTGGATGAAGGAGTGGCTGGAGACAACGTGGGTTTGCTTTTGAGAGGTATTGAGAAAGATGAGGTAGAACGAGGAATGGTAGTTGCTCAACCAGGGACAATAACACCTCATACTAAATTCAAAGCTCAAATTTATGCATTAAAGAAGGAAGAAGGAGGCAGACACACCCCATTTTTTTCAGGTTACAGACCGCAGTTTTATTTTCGCACAACTGATGTTACCGGAACCATTAAGCTTCCTGAAGGTGTAGAAATGGTTATGCCAGGAGATAATGTGGAAATACAGGTTGAGCTTATACAGCCAGTAGCAATCGAGAAAGAATTAAGATTTGCTATTCGTGAAGGAGGAAGAACAGTAGGAGCAGGAGTAGTTACAGAAATTATTGAATAAAAAATAAAAATTATAAATTTTTAAAATTTAAGAAATTGCGTAGAAGAGGAATTTTTGTCTATGCTTAAGTTAAGGATTAAATTAAAAGCATTTGATCATCGTCTCTTAGATCAATCTGCTCAAGATATTGTGGAGGTAGCTTTGCGCACAGGGGCAAAAGTAAATGGCCCTATACCTTTACCTACAAAGAAAAAAATTTATACAGTGAATCGTTCAACAAATATTGATAAGAAGTCAAGAGAGCAATTTATGTTAGCGATACATAAAAGAATAGTTGATTTAGATAATCCTACTCCTAAGACGATTGATGCTTTAAGAAAATTAAATCTTCCCGGAGGTGTGAGTGTAGAGATAATTCAGAAAATGTAAAAGATGATTAGAGAGATTTTAGGGAAAAAGATTGGTATGACCCATATTTTTGACGAGGAAGGGAATCAAGTAGCGACAACTTTGGTTGAGGTGAAACCTGTTTGTATCTTGGAAAAGGTAGTTTATCCTACAAAAGAAAGAGTTAAAATAGGCTGTTTTAAACTTCCTGAAAATAAAAAGAAAAAGATGAAAAAACCGATTTTAGGATACTTTAATAAATTAGGGATTAAAGATTATTATGCAGTGATTAAAGAAGTGGAGCCGGAGGAAAATGTGGAGGTTAAGAAAGAAGTGGGGATTGAGATCTTTTCTGAAGGAGAGATTGTAGATGTAAGAGCCAAAACAAAAGGAAAAGGATTTCAGGGAGGCATGAAGCGTCATAACTGGAGTGGGCAACCTAAAACTCATGGTTCTATGACACATCGCCGTATTGGTTCTGCAGGCGCCTCCACATTTCCAGGAAGAATTGTTAAAGGACACAGAATGCCGGGGCATACAGGTTGTGGGTATCGCACAGTGAAAAATTTAAAAATTTTGAAGATAGATGAAGAAAAACAATTGCTTTTTATAAAAGGAGCTATTCCCGGGTATAGAGGAACAATAGTTCATATAAAGAAACTCAAGAAATGACAAAACTTAAAGTTTGGAATCAAGAAGGCAAAATAGTTGAAGAGATAGAGTTAAATCCAAAAATTTTTGATGGGGAAGTGAATTATGTTCTTATTCATCAGGCAGTAGTTACTTATTTAGCTAATCAAAGACGAGGATTGGCTTCTACAAAGACACGGGGAGAGGTAAAGGGAAGTGGAAGAAAACCTTGGCCTCAGAAAGGAACAGGACGAGCTCGAATTGGCTCCGTCCGTTCACCTTTATGGCGTGGAGGGGGAGTTGTATTTGGTCCTAAACCAAGAGATTATTCTAAGAAATTTCCTCAAAGGATGAAAAATTTAGCTTTAAAAAGTACTCTTAATGCAAAGCTTAAGGATGATGAGATTATGATAATTGAAGATATAAAAATAGATAAGCCGAAGACAAAAGAGGTTGTATCTATTTTGAAAAACTTAAATTTAAATGGTGAGAAGATAAAAATTGTTGTAGATAAACAGAATAGGGATTTAAAATTAGCTGTGCGTAATTTAGAAAAAGTTGAATTAGAAAAAGCCGAAACCCTTACTACTTATACTGCTTTAGATTGCAAAAAATTAATTATTACAAAAGATAGTTTAAAAAAATTAGAAAAAAGAATTGAGAGATGGATAAAGTAGGACGTATTTATAAAGTTATAAAATCACCTTTAATTACCGAAAAAGCAACTGGATTGACTAAGTTTAATCAATATGTATTTTGGGTAAATAAACGAGCAAACAAAATTGAGATAAAAAAAGCAATTGAGGGAATTTATAATGTTAAGGTAAAAAAAGTGCGTACGATGAATATGAAAGGTAAAACAAAAAGAATTCGCTGGGGACAAGAAGGCAAGACTCCTTTGTGGAAGAAAGCGATTGTGACTTTAAAGGAAGGCTATCAAATAAAGGTGGCTTGAGATGGGTTTAAAAAAGTTTAAACCAGTAACACCAAGTTTGCGTTTCCGGGTAATTAGTGATTTTAAAGAAATCACTAAAGACAAGCCAGAAAAAAAACTAACTGTTGCTTTAAAAAAGACAGGAGGAAGAAATAATACGGGAAGAATTACAGTAAGAAGAAGAGGCGGAGGACACAAGCGTAGATATCGTATTATAGATTTTAAACGAGATAAATTTGATGTGGAAGGAGAAGTAATTGCCATTGAGTATGATCCTAATCGCAGCGCAAGAATTGCTTTAATTAAGTATCCAGATGAAGAAAGAAGATATATTGTTTGGCCTCATGGCTTAAATGTGGGAGATAAGGTAATCAGTAGCAGTGATTCTCAAGTAGATATAAAACCGGGTAATGCTATGAAACTAAAATATATTCCCTTAGGAACAATTATTCATAATTTAGAGTTAGAATCAGGAAAAGGAGCCAGAATCGCAAGAAGTGCAGGAAGTTGGGCTCAGCTTATGGCGAAAGAAGGGAAATTTGCTCAGGTAAGGATGCCTTCTGGAGAGATAAGACTTTTAAGCTTAGAGTGTCGTGCGACTATTGGACAGGTAGGAAACATTGAACATTCATCCCAGATGAGTGGAAAGGCAGGTAGAGCCCGCTGGTTAGGAAAGCGTCCTCGTGTTCGGGGAGTAGCGATGAATCCGGTTGATCATCCTCATGGAGGAGGCGAGGGAAAAGCTGGGCAAGGTAATCCTCATCCGGTTACTCCCTGGGGAAGACCTACAAAAGGAGGAAAAACAAGAAAACCAAACAAGATGAGTGATAAATATATAATTAAAAGAAGACCTACAAAGAAGAAAAAGTAGGAAGAATATGGGAAGATCAATAAAAAAAGGGCCTTTTGTTGACCCGAAATTGCTAAAAAAAGTAAAAAAAGCAAAAGAGACTGGAGATAGAAAACCGATAAAGACTTGGTCAAGAGCAAGTATGATTACACCTGAATTTGTAGGGTTAACTATTGCTGTTCATGATGGAAGGAGACATATTCCTGTATTTATTACTGAAGCAATGGTAGGACATCGGCTTGGTGAATTTGCTCCTACAAGAACTTTTCGTCAACATGGAGGGATTAAAGCTAAGAAAGCTTTACAGAAAAAGTAATTATTATGGTGGCAAAAGCAATTTTAAGATATGCGCGTATTTCTCCTAAGAAGATGAGATTGGTTGTGCCTTTGATAAAAGGGAAAAAAGTACTGGAAGCAGAAGCAATTTTAAAGTCTTTGGATAAAAAAGGAGCCAGAATTTTGGAAAAATTGTTAAAAAGTGCAATTGCTAATGCTAAAAATAAAGGATTTATAGAATCAAAATTATTCATCTCTAAGTTAATTGTTAATCAAGGACCGATGCTTAAGCGATATCGGGCAGCCAGTTTCGGCAGGGCAGTAATGATAAGACGAAGAACTTCTCATATTTTAATTGAGCTGGATACTCCAGAGAGAATTGTGGAAGGAGTAAAAATAAAATAATCTTATGGGACAAAAAGTTCATCCTTATATTTTAAGAATTGGTTTTGGAAAAGACTGGTTATCAAAATGGTTTATAGCAAGAAAGAGAGAATTTGCTCAATTTTTAGATGAGGATATAAGAATAAGAGAATTGATCAAAAAGAATTATCCTTTTGGTTCAATTGCCAATATACTTATAGAGAGAGTTTCACAGAATTTAATAAGAATAAGAATAAGAACTTCTCGTCCAGGGGTAATCATTGGTCGCCGAGGTCAGGATATTGAGAGGTTAAAACAGGAAATAGCAGAATTTACCCAGAAAGAAGTGATTATTGATGTGGAGGAGATTGAAAATCCTTATTTAGAGGCTCAATTAGTCTCAGAAATTATTGCCTTTCAGATAACTAAAAGGGTAAATTTTCGTCGGGCAATGAAGAGAGCAATTCAGCAAGCAGTCAATTTAGGATGCGAGGGAATAAAGATAAGATGTTCTGGAAGGCTGGGTGGAGTTGAGATTGCACGCAGTGAAGTTTATAAATACGGAAAAATTCCCCTGCAGACTTTTCGTTATGATATTGATTATGGTTTTTCTATAGCCAAAACTACTTATGGAACAATTGGGGTGAAGGTATGGATTTATAAAGGAGAGAAGAATTTAGGAGCATATCTTAAGAAGGAAGAAGGAGAAAAGTAATATGCTTTTGCCTAAGAGAGTAAAGTATAGAAAAGTACAGAGAGGAAGAAGAAAGGGAGTAAGAGAGTCTTTTGTTGCCTTTGGAGAATATGGTCTTAAAGCATTAGAATCTGGCTGGCTTAAGAATACTCAGATTGAGGCAGCAAGAGTGATTTTAGCAAGAAGATTACGTCGTGGAGGGAAACTCTGGATTCGTATTTTTCCTGACAAGCCGGTAACTAAAAAACCTCAAGAGTCAAGAATGGGAAAAGGAAAAGGTGAAGTTGAGGGATGGGTAGCGGTGATAAAAAGAGGAATGATTTTATTTGAATTAGGCGGAGTACCAGAAGATTTTGCTCGGGAAAGTTTTCGTCTTGTTGCGTATAAGCTTCCTTTTAAAACAAGATTTGTAACAAGAGTGAAATGAAAGCGCGCGATTTACGTGCTTTACCTAATGAGGAATTAGAGAATAAATTAAGAGAGTTAGAAAGACAACTTATGGAGTTAAATTTTCAGAAAAAGACAGCAAAAGTTGAAAAACCACATCTTTTTAAACAGATAAAAAAAGATATTGCGCGTATATTGACTATTTTAAACGAAAGGCGCAGAAATGATTAAGATTAAAACAAGAAGAAAGATTCTGGAGGGAGTGGTAGTTTCGGATAAAATGCAAAAAACCGTTGTTGTAAAAGTAGAAAGAAAAGTTCCTCATCCTCTTTACAAGAAACCAATGAAAAAGATAAAAAAATATAAGGTGCATGATCCTCGTGAAGAAGCTCGTGTTGGGGATAGAGTAAGAATTATTGAGTCAAGACCTTATTCAAAAGAGAAAAGATTCCTGCTTTTAGAGGTAATAAAATGATTTATTTGCGCACCTGGTTAGATGTGGCGGATAATTCAGGAGCAAAAAGGGTTTCTTGTATTGGAGTGATTGGTAGGAAGAATAAAAAATATGCAGAAGTTGGAGATGTGATAAGTGCTTCTGTAAAAGAAGCAATACCCAACAGTCCTATAAAAAAAGGAGAAGTAGTAAGAGCAGTGGTGGTTCGGACTCATGCTTCTATAAAAAGAAGTGATGGGATGTGTGTGAAATTTGATCGTAATGCATGTGTAATTATTGATAAACAGGGAAATCCTCGAGGAACTCGTGTATTTGGTCCGGTAGCAAGAGAGCTGAGGGAAAGATTCTCCAAAATTCTTTCTTTAGCTCCGGAGGTAATTTGATGAGTTTAAGGATTAAAAGGGGAGATAAGGTAGTAGTTTTAGCAGGAAAAGATAAAGGTAAGACAGGAAAGGTTTTGCGTGTTTTTCCTCAAAAAATGCGTGCGATTGTTGAGGGGGTTAATTTAGTTAAAAAACACTTAAGAAGGCGTTCAGAAAATGAACCCGGAGGAATAAAAAAAATTCCTGCGCCTATTCATCTTTCTAATTTAGCTTTATTCTGTCCTTATTGTAATCGGGGGGTTCGCTTTGGAGTAAAAATTTTAGAGGATAAAACAAAGGTAAGAATATGCAAAAGATGCAAGAAGCAGATTTAAAAGAAAAATATGTTCCACGATTACTTAAACTTTATCGGGAAGAGATAATTCCCAAAATGATGGAGAAGTTTTCTTATAAAAATAAAATGGCTGTTCCTCGTTTAATTAAAATTGTGGTAAGTATGGGTATTGGGGAGGCTACTTCCAATCCTTCTTTGGTAGAGAAACATG